>JBEPXU010000339.1:0-2510 GCA_041641735.1 Ectothiorhodospiraceae bacterium | reverse complement strand
GGGCCGAGGCCTTCACGCTGCCAGGCCTTTGCCTGCAGACAGGCGGATTTGAGGACCCACTCACCGAGCGGAAAGATAAGGTTGGTCTCCTCTGCCAGGGGGATAAATTCCCCTGGGGATATCATTCCCTCTTCGTGGTGATCCCAGCGCACCAGGGCCTCCATGCCCACCATGCGTCCACTATCAAGCAGGTAGCGGGGCTGGTAGTGAAGCAGGAAGTCACCGTTTTCCAGTGCATAACGCAGGTTTCTTTCCATTGTTACCCGGCGCAAGGTTCGCTCGTTCATTTCGGTACGGAAAAACTTGAAGACACCGCGACCGCTATCCTTGGCGTGATACATGGCGGTATCGGCATTCTTGATGAGTGTTTCGCTATCCTTGCTGTCGTCCGGGTAGACGGCAATACCGATACTGGCACCGACGAAGACCTCGTTATCGTAGATGTTGTAGGGACGATTTATCTCATCGATGAGTTGCTGGGCGATATAGGCGATGGAGGCCTCGCTGCTGATTTCGGTCAGGATGATGGTGAACTCATCCCCGCCCAGACGGGCCACGGTATCGGTTTTGCGCAGACAGCGTTTGATGCGTTTTGCGGCCTCAACGATCAACACATCGCCGGCGTTATGTCCCAGGGTGTCATTGACGTCCTTAAAGCGGTCCAGATCGATAAACAACAGGGCGACGCGATCATGGTGACGCTGGCTGATGGCCAGCGCCTCCTCCAGGCGTTCAAGAAAGAGAACCCGATTGGGAAGCTGGGTCAGGGGATCGTAGAAAGCGAGATTGGTCAGTTCTTTTTCGGTGTTTTTCTTTTCCGTAATGTCACTGAAGATACCAACATAATAGAAGGGGTCTTCTCCCTCACGCTTGAGGGCATTGATGGTAAGCCATTTGGGAAAAATCTCGCCGTTTTTGCGGCGATCCCAAATCTCTCCCGCCCAGTGCCCCGATTCGTTCAGTTGTTTCCACATGTCGGCATAAAATGCCTGATCGTGATAACCGGATTGACTGATATTTGGATTCCTTCCGATGACCTCCTCTTGTTCAAAGCCGGTAATGCGTGTGTAGGCATTATTGACATCCAGAATCATTCCGTTGGCATCGGTCAGAATAATCGCCTCACTGGTGTTCTCAATGATCTGTTGCGCGCGCTCCAGTTCGGCACCGCGCTGCTGCAGGGTGATCTGGTTACTACGCAGACGTTTAACATCCCGGTGGTAGATATCGATAAAGAACCAGAGGAGAACAAGGTAGGCAAACAGGCGCAGAAGGTGCCACAGCCACCAGGTCGCATCCCATAGGACAGAAAAGTGGAACAGCATACCCGCCATGCCGAAAAGCAGGCAGTGATTCGCCAGTAGCAGGCGCTCGTGCGGTTGGGTCTCTTTTTGTTGCCAGGAAAAGTGAAACCAGGCAATGACAAAGCCGATGCCACCGAGGATATTGAGCAGTTCGGCGAAGAGCGTGAAACGACCGTTTGTGGCCATTGTTGGAAGCAGCTCGGGAAAGAGTATGGATACCGCCCCCAGAAAGGTACTTATGGCGGCAATCAAATAAGGCAGCGATTGCAGCCCGGCACGCCGTGAAATGTGCTCAGGCAATATGACCAGCGCGAAGATGCTACCGCCAAGAAAGGTGGCCAGGCTGTGCAGCCATATGAATGCCGGTCCCGGCTCGACACTGGCATGAAAGCCATCGAGTAAGCCCATCCCCATGAGTGTGGTGGCCACCCAGATATAGCTGGGGCGTAACAGTTCGCTTTGGCGCATGATGATGATAAACAGCGCCATGAGGATGGCTGCGAAGGAACCGCTACCCTCTATAAGGGAGTGAAAGGGTTCGTTGGCCCAGCGGGCGGAGGAAAAATAGAAATTAATCACTGAGGCCAGAGCAACGGGTATGACCGCACTGGGGATCACCGTGGTGAGCAGGGGATGCCACCACGGTGATTTCGGTGCAATGGTCGTGTCAGAGCGCTTGTCGCCTAATGTTCCCATTGGTCTTCTTTTACGTCATTTTGATAACTCATCATCGCCCTAAGACTGTATTGATGCAAATGTGATGCGGAAGCAGGTATGACGTCGGGAAAGGCTGCGGAGAGGATCCGCCACACCGGATCGCAAGGTGCAGGTCAGTGACTATGCTTAAGGTGATAATAGGAGGAGAGGAGGAGAGGAGCATTTCTGATATTGCTGCTGTTTTTGCTTGCCGGTGCGGTAGCGGCCAAGGGTGAAGTCTCGCCGGCGGACGGGCGCAAGGTGGTGGAGCTGACCACAGAGGGTGCCATCGGCCCGGCGACTGCCGATTATCTTGAGCGGGCATTGAAACGGGCCAGTTTCGAGCAGGTCGAGCTGGTGGTGATCCGTATGGACACTCCGGGTGGGCTGGACACGGCGATGCGTCAAATCATCAAGGCGATCATTAACTCGCCGGTCCCGGTGGCCACCTATGTGGCGCCGAGCGGTTCACGTGCCGCAAGCGCAGGCACCTACATTCTCTATGCCAGC
>JBEPXU010000338.1:0-2522 GCA_041641735.1 Ectothiorhodospiraceae bacterium | reverse complement strand
GGCTCACCCCGCATCGACAGCCAGAAGTTAAGCTACGAAACGTACCCAGGAAAAACATTTCAACGAAGAATGCGCAGAGAACGCTGAGAGATTCAATGCCGCATGCCTTGACGACACTCATCCAACATAAAAAGAAAGGGGCGAAAATCGCCCCTTATTGTCGAATTATCCGGTAGGCCACAAGGGAGTTATCCTCTGCGTCCTCCGCGCGATGTGCAGGGATGCACAGGTGCCGCGATGGCAGGACGCCAGAGCGACCCTCCGCGTTGAGAATCCTTTATTCAGCCCCCTTGATGCACTCCAGGCGCTTGTACATGTAGGCGTAGTACATCACCGGGATCACCACCAGGGTCAGCACGGTGGAGACCAGAATGCCGGAGATCAGGGAGACGGCCAGGCCGCTGAAGATCGGGTCATCAAGGATAAAGAAGGCCCCCATCATCGCCGCCACGCCGGTCAGCATAATCGGCTTGGCACGCACCGCACCGGAGTTGATCACCGCACGCTCGAAATCGACGCCCTCGCGTACCTGCTGATTGATAAAGTCCACCAGCAGGATAGAGTTGCGCACGATAATACCGGCCAGGGCAATCATGCCGATCATCGAGGTGGCGGTGAACTGCTTGCCCATCAGCCAGTGACCCGGCATCACGCCGATGATGGTCAGCGGGATCGGCGCCATGATGATCAGCGGCACCATGTAGGAGCGGAACTGCGCCACCACCAGCAGGTAGATCAGGATTAGACCCACCGAGTAGGCGATCCCCATGTCGCGGAAGGTCTCGTAGGTGACCTGCCACTCGCCATCCCACTTCAGGCTGTAGTCGTAGGGATTCTCCGGCGGACTGATGAAGTACTGCTCAAGCACGCGGCCATCATCCAACCGCTTGTCGGAGAGGGTGCCGACGATATCGAACATACCGTAGAGCGGACTGTCCAGCTCGCCGGCCATATCGCCGGTAACCATCACCACACGCTGCAGGTCCTTGTGATAGATGGCGTTCTCGCGCACGGTCTTCTCCACCCGCGCGATCTCGGAGAGGGGAATCAGCTCGCCGCTCTGGCTGCGGATCTGCAGCGCCAGCACCGACTCGATATCGGCCTTATTCTCCACCCCGTATTCGAGACGAATGGGCAGCGGATACTTCATCGTCTCCTCGTGCAGGTAAGAGACATCCTCACCGGAGAGGACGGTGGAGATCGCCGCCACCACATTCTGCTGCGGCACGCCGAGCAGTGCCGCCTTCTGCTGGTCCACCTGGAGGATGAACTTGGGTGCCTTCGACTCGACGGTATCGTCCACATCGATGATGTCCGGGGTACTCTCCATCACCCCGCGTACCTCCTTGGCGACGCGGATCTGGCCGTCGTAGTCGAGGCCGTAGATCTCCGCCACCAGCGGCGACTGCACCGGCGGTCCCGGCGGTACCTCGACCACCTTTACGTTGGCGTTGTACTTTTCGCCGATGGCCTGTAGCGGCTGGCGAACGCCGAGGGCGATCTCATGACTCTTGCGCTCACGCTCGTGCTTGTCGGTGAGATTGACCTGGATATCGCCGACATTGGCCCCTTCGCGCAGGTAGTACTGACGCACAAGACCATTGAAGTTGATTGGTGAGGCGGTACCGGCATAGGCCTGGTAATCGGTTACCTCGGGCACCGTGGCCAGGTACTGACCCAACTCCCCCATCACCCGGGCGGTTTGCTCCACACTGGTCCCCTCGGGCATATCGACCACCACCTGGAACTCCGACTTGTTGTCGAAGGGCAGCATCTTCAGCACCACAAATTGAATTCCGGCGAGGCTGACCGAAGCGGCAATCAGCAACAGGATCGCGCCGCCCAGGCTCCAGCGCTTCTTGCGACCGTCGCTGCCACGCAGGAACGGACCGACCCACTTCTCGAAGAAACGGTAGAGTCCGCTACTCGCCTCCTCGCCGTGGGCAGTGCCGTGGTTGTCCACCTTGAGTACCACGTTGGACATCCACGGGGTGACGATAAAGGCGACACCGAGGGAGATCAGCATACCGATGCTGGCGTTGATCGGAATCGGGCTCATGTAGGGGCCCATCAGGCCAGTGACGAAGGCCATCGGCAACAGCGCGGCGATAACGGTGAAGGTGGCGAGGATGGTGGGGCCGCCCACCTCATCCACCGCCAGCGGGATCGCCTCCACCAGCTTCTTGCCGCCCATCTGCATATGCCGGTGGATGTTCTCCACCACCACGATGGCGTCGTCCACCAGAATACCGATGGAGAAGATCAGCGCGAACAGCGAGACCCGGTTGAGGGTGAAACCCCAGGCCCAGGAGGCGAACAGGGTCACCGCCAGGGTGATCACCACCGCCATGCCGACGATGAAGGCCTCGCGGTAGCCGAGGAATATCAGCACCAGTGCCACCACCGAGACGGTGGCGAAGATCAACTTGGAAATCAGCTTCTTCGCCTTGTCATCGGCGGTCGCGCCGTAGTCGCGGGTGACGGTGGCGTTGACGCCGTCGGGCACGAAGGTGCCCTTGAGC
>JBEPXU010000337.1:0-2569 GCA_041641735.1 Ectothiorhodospiraceae bacterium | reverse complement strand
CGATGAGGTTCCGGTTTACACCTACCGGGACGGGGTTCTCGATGCCCTGCACTACAACCACGTACAGGTGGCGCTGAACCGTCTTGGTGAGAGCCTGCGCATGACGCTGCCGAAGCTGCAGACACTGGATCTCATTCTGCAGCGGGACGCCTGGATTATCGTCGATAGGACCTACAACGACCTGCCGATTGCCGCCTGGACCAATTTCGACAAGGAGCGTCGGGAGGGAATACATGCACCGGTGCACTGCCAGATCCGGCTGTTTGTTCCCAATGCCGGCGTTTTGCTCAAGCGGGTGTTGGAGGCGATGGAGATGCTGCTGGGTGAACTTGAGAACGATGAAGGCTCACATGACGTGATCAAGTTTCCCAGCAAGGAGTAGCCTTTCACCAACGGTTGAAATGAGGTGCTGTATGCCGGTACTACCCAGCGGTCGTTATGTTGGCATTATGTCGGAGCGTGCCAGGTATCATGCCGGACGGCAGAAACTGCGCGTTACCGAGAAGACCCCGCATCACCACCTTTATCCGCTGATTGACATTCTGGTGGAGCAGTCGCGCAAGGAGGGCGCCTCAGGCAGTGGCTACGGCTTTTCCGGTTATACCCTGGCGAATCTTAATTGGATAGGCCAGTGGCCTGAAGCGGATCGCAATGCCTTTCTCAACTGGATTCGTGAGCCTGCCCAGATTCAGCTCATCGAACAGGCAAGACGACGATTGTTGGCGGAGAAAACGCTGCCCAAGGAGCGTAGTTATGCCTATCCCCAGCGCCTCTACAGTCTGCTTCGTCACCGAGTCGAATCAATGCCACAGAAGCGCGCCTCGGCAAATCAGTGGAAGCGCACGCTGATCAACCTGACAGGTAATGGGGTACGGCGTGAGGAGCTTAACTGGTCGGGCGTGATGGATTTTCTCGCACAGCAGTCAGCCCATGTTGCTATCGACAAGTCGGTGCTGGTAGAGGCCATTGATTTCAGCGCCGTTCAACCACGGCTATGTAATGAACTGGAGTGTGAGCGCAGCTGCCAGCTGCTGCTGAAGGAGTCGGCGCAGAAGATGGCCGGCTTTAAGCTGCAGTTGGCGGGGCTGCCTGCCAGCGACAGGGATATCGGTGTGGTGCGCTATTACAGCAGTGAGGCGAATTACCGTATCGGGGTGATATGGCCGGACGGCCAGGCACTGAAAGCATCGGAACGGCCGTGCTGGTTTGTACTCGGCCCTTACGGTCAGGCCATCGCTCTGCCGGAGAGTAAACAGCAAACGCTGTATTCGACCAAGCAGGAAGCCGTGCAAGCGGCGGAGTTGCATGCGCTACGCAACCACCGGCTGCGCTGCAATTTATCCTACCGGGCCCAGTATGAATACATGAGCTTGCACGGTGGTGGAGACTATCGCGAGTGGCTGGTGACGCTGCCCGATTATCACCGTTCGCACTTCAATGGTCACTTTTACGAGCGCAACATCCTGCTGCATATCCGCAGCAAGGTCCGCCAGACAAATGCTGGCGAGCGGGTGCTGTTTATCGAGGAGTTGCAAAGCGACTGGCAGCAGGCCTCACTGCGTTATGGTTCGCGGGGCGGGGTGCCGAGGCCGCCGTTCCGCAAGGAGTGGGCATCACTGGCGCTTAAGTTGATGTTGTTGCATGTGGTGGAGAAGGGGCTCGACGGCATCGCCTGGGCAAGTGCCGAGGTACATGAGCAGCGTTATGACAGGGTGTTGACACCGTTGCACCGACTTTACGATGAGGAGTTGCCGCGTATTCTTACCCGTCTGGCAAAACCCTGGAATGTGAAGATTGAAGCCGGACGGTTCAAGACCCGTCATCCCTGGCTGCATGCGGCACGCAGCAAGGATAACTGGAAGGTGGAGGGTGGCGCCGGAAAATTTGCGACCCGTGCCCGCTATAACAAGGAACAGGCAATGGCAGTCATTGCGCGTCACAGCAAGGAGGTCAATATGTCGCTGCCGATGCTGCGGGTACCGGAGGCAATGCGCCAACACATTGCCGAGCATGGTCTGCCGCTTTTTGGCGAACAGCATATCCAGCTTGACAACCATTCCGCCAACGGCGGTTTAAAAAAAGTTTAGAAGAGGTAGACGATGGCTCTCGTACACATGCAGGACATGCTGCGCCACGCCTATGACAATGCCTATGCGGTAGGGTCGTTTAATGTGCTCAGCCTCGATTTTCTTGAGGGGATTCTTCAGGCCGCCGAGCGGGCCCGCGCGCCGGTGGTCATCGGTCTTTCCGAGCCGCATTTTTCCCGTTACGACATCCGCGTGCTGGCGCCGGCGGTGGAGGCAGCGGCACGCCGCGCCGAGGTGCCGGTGGCGATCCATTACGACCATGGCACGACTCCGGAAGGGGCGCAGGAGGCGATCACACTCGGTTGCAATGGGGTGATGATCGATGCCTCGCACTCACCGTTGGAGGAGAACTTGAAGATCACCCGCCAGGTGGTGGAGATGGCACACGCCTGCGGTTTGCCGGTGGAGGCGGAACTGGGCTATGTGCCGGAGGACGACGAGGGTACCGACGAGCTCAGTTTTACCACGGTGGATCAGGCACG
>JBEPXU010000336.1:0-2615 GCA_041641735.1 Ectothiorhodospiraceae bacterium | reverse complement strand
TTTGAGCGAATCCCATACACACCACCCTAGTAGCGAACGACGCCTTCTTATTGCTTTACTACTGGTGAGTGGCTTTATGTTGGTGGAGGTGGTCGGTGGTCTCCTCTCTGGCTCTCTTGCGCTCCTGGCCGATGCGGGTCACATGCTAACGGATGCAGCATCGCTGGGGCTGGCCTGGGGGGCCTCACGGGCAGCAAGACGACCGGCCGATGCCCTGCGCACCTATGGCTACCATCGGGTACAGATCCTTGCTGCACTGATTAACGGCATGGCCTTTATCCTGCTGGTCGTCTGGATAGGCTATGAGGCGGTCCAGCGTCTGTTCGAACCTGTCGAGGTGCTGGGCGGTATGATGCTGGTGGTGGCGGTGCTGGGTCTGCTGGTTAATATCATTGCCTTTTGGATTCTCCATGGCGGCAGTCAGCATGACCTTAATCTGCGTGGTGCCGTGGTGCATGTCCTGGGTGACCTGCTCGGTTCCGTGGCGGCGATCGTGGCGGCAGGGGTCATCCTGTGGACCGGCTGGATGCCAATAGACCCGCTGCTTTCTCTCCTGGTCGCCCTGTTGATCCTTCGCAGTGCCTGGTTCGTGGTCAAGCAATCCGCACATATATTGCTTGAGGGAACCCCTGAGGATGTGGATGTCGAGTTGTTGCGGCAGGAAATCACTGACTCGGTGCCGGAGGTGAAGGATGTCCATCATGTTCATGTCTGGTCACTCACCCCTGAACGTCCCTTGCTGACGATGCACGTAAGCGTGGAGGGAGAGGTGGATTGCGTCAGGGCATTGCCACAAGTCAAAGAGATACTCCGGCAGCGTTTCGGCATTACACATTCGACAATCCAGGTTGAACCGGGAAGGTGTGTGGACCCATAAAGCGAGAGTCGGTGAGCGGTGCAGGAAGAAGTCTATGGCGCGACCGGAGGGCTGACTCGGTCTGCGGCCTCTCCCGGTGGGTCATCGTCGCACAGCGACGATGTTCTCCCTCGCTGTCGCTCGGTCGTCGAACCCGGCCTGATCACAACGTCGGGGTTTCGAATCCCTGAAGGATCGATATTTCGTGGCGTAACGGAAGAATCGCATCGGGTGGGGTTGTATGGCGCGCCCGGAGGGATTCGAACCCCCGACTTCCACCTCCGGAGGGTGGCGCTCTATCCAGCTGAGCTACGGGCGCTTAGGCGAGGCACAAGGATACCGGGCATCGCAGCCGGCGTCCATGGGTAGAGCACGTTCGAGTGTGATCTGTCGTGCCGGTTGACATGACAAATTATGCGGAAATTTCCTGAAAGCAGTAATTAAAGATATACTAATGGGATTTCTGCCCGGCCGCAGGTATTCCAGTGACAGGAGCACTCAGTCCCGTGTTCCGATTACCCGCTCAGCCTGACGGCGGCTTTGCCGGGAGTGTTGGGGTTAAGATTTTATTATCAACAATTTAGGAGTTAGCTGTGAGTAAAGTAAATACCCAATTCGGTACTAGTATTGGTGCAATCATCGTTGTCGGCGTCCTGGTCGTGGTCATTAACAGTGCTGTCGGTGGTGTCCTGAAGGGTGAGTCGAATGCCGATATGAGCGATGAGGCGATCGCCAAGCGCATTGAGCCGGTCGGTAAACTGAACACCGGCGCTCCCATTGTTCCCGAGGCACCAGCCGCGACCGAGACTGTCGCTGCCGCGTCCAGCGGTCCGCGAGGTGGTAAAGAGGTTTATGACAGCGCCTGTTTCGCCTGCCACGGTACCGGTGCTGCCGGTGCTCCGAAACTTGGCGATGCCGCTGCCTGGGGACCGCGTATCGACAAGGGTAGCGATACCCTGTTGAACCACGCGATTAACGGCTTCAATGCCATGCCGCCGCGTGGCACCTGCGGTAACTGCTCCGATGAGGAGTTGAAAAACGCCATTGAGTACATGGTAGAAAACAGCAAGTAATTGAACGCTGTTCTGCCAATAAAGGCCGGGGAATTTCCCGGCCTTTTTTATTTGTGGCCATTAACACACATCAATAGAAAATAGCGCTATTCCGACTTGAATACTCGGGTATTGCTGCTATTTTTTACATAGACTTTCTCTTCGCACGAAACATTCTGTTTCGAGCAGCAAATAGGAGGTGAATCATGGCCTATCACGCCCATACTCACCACGTCTCTCCCGCATCATTACCGACCATTCGCCAAGTCAGCGGAGACAGGCCCTGGGCCTGGCTGGCAGCCGGATGGAACGATTTTACCCGTACACCCGGTGTTAGCATGGCATATGGGTTCTTGGTTTCTGCGGTGATGATCCTGGCGTTTGTTTTTCTGCAGTCGATCCACTCCTATCCCCTTGCGCTTGGCCTGATGGCCGGTTTTGTTTTCATCGGTCCATTGCTTGCGGTTGGACTGTATGAGTTGAGTCGGCGGATGGAGCATAACAAGCCGGCAACATTGCCAGACACCAAGGCTGGCTGGAAGCGTAATAGCGGTTCGGTATTGGCCGTTGGGGTCATCATGGTGTTGATGATGCTTGCCTGGTTTATGTTATCGATCCAGATGACGGCCGTTGTTTACGGTATCTCGGGTGAAATGGGGATGATCTTTGGTAGTACATCCAGCTGGCAGAGCTTTGCACTCTCCATT
>JBEPXU010000335.1:0-2625 GCA_041641735.1 Ectothiorhodospiraceae bacterium | reverse complement strand
GGCATTCACTTCGGGGCTGATGTGTCTCCCGAAAAGGATCTGCTCACCTTCATTAAGCCACTGTAATGCCATAGGCGCTATTTCTTCCTTGCGTTGTATGGTTGCTGACAACTATTTGAGTGTTGTTTTGTCGCCGACATCACGGAGTGACTCACAGAACCGCTTGATCACTGGCGTGGGTTGCGTCGACTGCTATGTTTGGTAATCCAAGCAATATTCAGGCCCATATGAGATCGTTCAGCCACTGGCCTGTGTCAGAGTTGGATAAGTTGCTTGGCAGGGTGGGTCGAAGCGGCTCTGGGATGAGTTGCGATTGATACCTGTTTCGCAAGTTAGCTGCTCGAAGTCGATGCGTTCGGTAGAGTGACGATTTTGAGAGGCGTCTCAATAATGCGACAACTGCCTTTATTCGCTAACTGACTGATTTCTTCTCAAATATCGATTTTGCACTCGGGGAACTGTTTCATTTCTGAGACAGTTTTACGCTTGCTGTTCCAAAATTTAAAAATAATTACCAATGTATTCAATGGGATAGGTTGGTGGCAGGGTTGTTGCTCTCCTTTGTATAGCTACACATGGATACAAAAAAGGAGAGTAAAATGGAACCGCTAAACTTCAATCTAAATGCAAAGGAGCGCCGGCAGTGGCCAGTTATACAGTCCCTGTTCTCGGCGCTTTTCTTTTGCTTGCTACTAGTGGTGGGGCAGGGGGCGGCGCAGGCCGCTCACGGTGGAGATTTCACCCTCGACCTGACGGCAGCCGCCCCCTTCACCTATGACCACTCTATCGGCGGTGGCGCGTATAACGACCGCACCGTAGGCAAGTCTCTGGATATCGTCGAGTCACTCGAAGGGTCCGACTTCTCATGCGGTGATACCGTCACCTATCTCACTCAAATTACCGTTGATGCCGGTGCTTCCGGTTCCCAGACTATCGAACTCGATTATGAGTTCCTGGCGGATACCACGGGTCAATCGGGCGCGGCCCTCTCCGACATTACCAATGTCGAGGTGAATTACGGTTGCGTTATCAATGGTGCGACACCCGATGGCAGTTGTGACGGTGCCGCGACGCCACGACCGGAAGGCTTTGACTTGGGCAACAATGACGATGGAGACAGCATCGCCCAGTTAACCAATGAGAACCTGACCGGACCGCTCTTCCAGGCGAAGTCTGTGCTGGAGGGAACGGTGCAGATTAGTGGTCTGGAACCCGCAGAGTCTGTCGTCGTACGGACCGATGTAATACTGGCATGTCAGGCAGGAAGTAATCCGACCGGTAACCTGCAGGCGGCGATTGTCGATGCCAGGGTGATCGATCCGACACCCATCGATACTATCAATGTGGGTAACCAGACGGTACCTTTCCTGCATATCGGTGACCTCGGCTTTGCCGAACTTTCCGTGATCAAAACCGTTACTGATGAGAACGGTACCTGTCCGGGAGTGGAATCACTGGCGATTGCAGAGGGCGACACGGTCAAGTACTGCTACGAGGTATCCAATGTCGGTACGCAGCCTGTCTATGACCTGAATCTTACCGATGATAATGGTAGTCCAGGTGATACCGGCGATGATTTCGATATCACCATTAACAGCGGTTTAACCGATGAGGACAGTGACGGCTATATGGATGATCTGGCCGCGGGCTCGACCGTTTATGGCGAGGCCCTGGTGACGATCAATACCGCATTCGGTGGCTCGTTGACGAATATCGTGTTGGCCAATGGTGAACCGGTTGAACCTGATAGTGATGATGCTACCGTGACCGTCTCGCTGGCGCGGGGTTTGCAGATCGAGAAAAAAGCCGTACTGTCCAGTGTGGTAAATCCGCAATGGTCTGACTGTATCGACCCGCTCTCGGTCCCCTCCGGTGAAGAGGTGGTGTTCTGTTACAAGATCACCAATACCGGTGATGTTGACCTCTATAACATTACTGACATAGAGGACGACAAGGCCACCCCTGGTGATGATGGGGATAATTTCTTCGTCAGTATCAGCGGCCTGGATGATCTTGATGGTGACACGGCAGATGACGACCTGGGGTCGGGAGACAGCGCCTATGCTTTTTCCAACTCCTACTCAATGGATTTTGCCGCACCCCATACACGCACCAACACCGCAGAAGTGGATGCGGATGATGTCGATCCCGTTAATGATACCGCTGTAGTCAACATCACCCGTCCCGAAGGGCAGTGTTCGATGGATGTAACCGTATCCACCGATGGTAATTGTCCTGCCGGTGAAGAGGTCTTCATTCTTGCTGGTACTGAGGTGACTTGGTGTGTAAGCGTGACCAACGGGATCGATGCCGATCTGGACTCGATTATCGCCAGTTACACCACCGATGGTGGTCAGAACTATACGGAGTTGGGGCAGATGGGACCGCTGGCCAGCGGCAACAGTGCCTCTACCCAGTTCAACCAAACCATCCCTGATGATACGACGCTGGAAGCCACCGCCGTGGCTACAGACATCTACGGTAATCTCTACACCTGTGCCGAAGATGACGCCAAAGCCAACGTGGTTCACCCCAGCCTGAATATCATCAAAACGGTGGTGGTCGCCTCTGACGGTGATTGTGCCAACAGCACCGACCCGCTGGATGTAGTGGGCGGTACCTATG
>JBEPXU010000334.1:0-2630 GCA_041641735.1 Ectothiorhodospiraceae bacterium | reverse complement strand
ATGTTCACCTCCATCAGGAAGTGAACGCCACCACGCAGGTCCAGGCCCAGATACATCGGCTTGGCGTTGAACTGTCGCAGCCAGTCCGGTGTGGCCGGCGCCAGGTTCATGGCCGTGGTGTAGTTACTACCCAGCGCCTCGCGTACCGGCTGGTAGGCCTTGAGCTGGGTATCGGTATCGGCAAATCTCACCAGCAGAGAGTCGGGTTTGACCTCAAGGGACTTGTAGGTGAGTTTTTCCCTCTCAAGCACCTGTATCACCCGATCGCGGGTGGCGGTGTTGATCTCGGCCATACGGTTGGCAGAGATCTGCAGGGCCGGGTCATCGCCGTAAAGGTTGGGAAGCGCGTAGATCACCCCGATCAGGACCAGGAATGCGATCAACATGTACTTCCAGAGCGGATAGCGGTTAATCATGATTACACCCGATACAGCAACCGGCGCATGGAGCGCCGGTCAGTGGTTGTTATTATTGCGAAGTTCAAAGAGCCTTAATGGTGCCTTTGGGCAGCAGGCTGGCTATCGCCTCACGCTGAACCTTGACCTGTACGTTGTCAGTCAGCTCCAGCTCGATGTGGGTTTCTCCCACCTCAAGGATCTTGCCGTAGATACCGCCCTGGGTCAGTACCTCGTCGCCCTTTGAGAGCGCCTCGACCATCTTCTTGTGCTCCTTGGCCCGCTTGGACTGGGGGCGGATCAGCAGGAAGTAGAAGACGATAAAAAGAATGATGAAGGGAAAAGCTGCCTCCAGCAGTCCGGGCTGCTGTGCACCACCGGCAGCGGCCGGTGCAGCTTCCGCCATGGCATCGGAGATAAAAAAGCTCATAGTGGTTCCTTAGCTCGTTTTTGGTTGATTTACATGCTAGCGCCACCATGTCGGTGGCCCGAATGGCGCCTATTATGGCACAGGCGGTACGGGTTGTGACCGCCGCGCATAGAAGTCGTTCACAAAATCCTCCAGGGCGCCGGCCTCAATAGCGCCGCGCAGGCCACGCATCAGGTCCTGGTAGTAATAGAGGTTGTGGATGGTATTAAGCCGTGCCCCGAGGATCTCGCCGGTCTTGTCCAGATGGCGCAGATAGGAGCGGGAGTAGTTGCGGCAGGTGTAACAGTCGCACTCCGGATCCAGCGGACCGGTATCATGGGCATGAGTCGCATTGCGGATCTTGATCACCCCCTCGCTGGTGAAGAGGTGGCCATTGCGTGCGTTGCGGGTCGGCATCACGCAGTCAAACATATCCACCCCGCGGCGCACCGCCTCGACGATATCCTCCGGCTTGCCTACCCCCATCAGGTAGCGGGGCTTGTCGCTGGGCATATGGGGTGTGATCCCCTCCAGAGTCCCCATCATCTCCTCTTTCGGCTCCCCTACCGAGAGGCCGCCAATGGCATAACCGTCGAAGCCGATCTCCAGCAGCCCTGCCAGGGATTCGCGGCGCAATTCCGGATACATGCCCCCCTGGACGATACCGAACAGGGCATTGGGGTTACCACCAGTCGCTCCCGGCGTCCTGCCTCCCGCGACACTTGCACTTCCCTGTGCATCGAACGCCTCTCTAGAGCGTTTGGCCCAGCGCAGGGAGAGCTCCATCGAGGTGCGTGCCTCCGCCTCGGTGGCGGGATACGGGGTACATTCATCGAAGATCATCACGATATCGGAACCCAGATCCCGCTGCACCTGCATCGACTCCTCGGGCCCCATAAAGACCTTCGAGCCGTTCACCGGCGAGGCGAAGGTGACCCCCTCTTCGGTGATCTTGCGCATCGCGCCCAGACTGAAGACCTGAAAACCGCCCGAGTCGGTGAGGATCGGCCCCTGCCAGTGCATAAAGTCGTGCAGGTCGCCGTGCTCGCGAATGATCTCGGTACCGGGACGCAGCATCAAATGGAAGGTATTGCCGAGGATGATCTCGGCCCCCATCCCCTGAAGCTCCTCGGGGGTCATTGCCTTGACCGTGCCATAGGTCCCCACCGGCATGAAGGCCGGGGTCTCCACCGTGCCGCGCTCGAAGGTCAGGCGGCCGCGGCGGGCCTGTCCATCGGTACCAAACAGTTCAAATTGCATCAGTCGTCACTCACCTGGATCGTCGATGTCGCCACATGGGGCGCCGGGTGTTGTGGCAGCAAAAACATGGCATCACCATAACTGAAAAAGCGATATTTTTCGGCCACCGCATGGCGGTAGGCCTTCATCACCGGTTCGTAGCCGGCGAAGGCACTGACCAGCATCAACAGGGTCGATTCGGGCAGATGGAAGTTGGTGACCATGGCGTCGATGACCTGAAAACGGTATCCGGGATAGATAAAGATATCCGTTTCGCCCTGATAGGCTGCCAACTCGCCGTGATGAACCCGTGCTGCCGATTCGAGCGAACGGACCACGGTGGTGCCGACGGCGATGACCCGCCCGCCGCGCTCACGGGTGCGGGCCACCGCCTCGACCACCGCCTCTGGCACCTCGATATATTCCGAGTGCATATGGTGCTCGCGAATATCATCCACCCGCACCGGCTGGAAGGTGCCCGCCCCCACATGCAGGGTAACGAAAGCCGACTCGATCCCCATCTGCTCCAAATGGGCGAGCATCGCCTCGTCGAAATGCAGACCTGCAGTCGGGGCGGCCACCGCCCC
>JBEPXU010000333.1:0-2648 GCA_041641735.1 Ectothiorhodospiraceae bacterium | reverse complement strand
CAGCGATGAACAAATCGACAACTGGGGACTTACTGTCGGCTATGCCGGCGAAAGCATCACCCTTGTGCTCGGCTACCTCGACAACCTCGGCGATAGCGATACCATCGCCGCCGAGACCATCGACAGCAATGTCCCCGGCGTGAGCGCCAGCGTCGGGATCAACCTCGGTGCCTTTAGTCTCATCGGCGAGTACATCGCCGCCAACGATACCTTCCAGCCGGGTGACGGCAATGCCGACTACAGCTTTAGTGAAGAGTCCCAACCCAACGCCACCAATGTGGAACTGGCCTACAGCATGGGGGCGACGACCTTCGCCGTCGGCCTGCAGCGCAGCAACGAGGCCGAGACACTGGGGCTGCCCGAGGAGCGACGTATCGTCACCATCGTCAACGAGTTCATGCCCGCCACCACCATTGCCCTGGAGTACGCCAGTGAAGAGGACTATGCCGGCGAGGAGAGCGCCATGGTGACTGCCCAGCTCGCTGTTAAGTTTTAAAAAGAAAGAGGGGTGTAAAAACTACGCCGTTGCGACACAGGCCGCTATGAGAGGGGCGTTTCATCACTGCGTGCAGGGAATACCGCTAAATGCTCCAAATCGAGCCTCACGCCGATTTTCTCCCCCAGCGCGTGTTTGTGATGGCTTTGTACCAGACAGAGGATCTCGCGCCCACTCTCCAGCCGCAGGGAATAAAGGTACTCGGCGCCACGAAAGGCACGCTCTGCCACGGTCAACTTGATCGGGCTCTCATCGTCATGGACAACATCATCGGGGCGAAGTAGCACCGCGACCTCACACCCTGGCTTACATTCTGGCGGCAAGCGTCCCAGGACTTCACCCAACTCGGTTTCGATACGGAGACTGTCGGTCACCTTGCCGGGCAACATGGCACCCTGGCCGACGAAATCAGCGACGAAACGATCGGCCGGTTCGTGATAGATGTTGTAGGGGATATCCCACTGGTGCAATCGCCCCTCCCCCAGCACCGCAATACGGTCGGCCATGGCAAAGGCCTCCAGGTGATCGTGAGTCACGAGGATGGCCGTCACGCCATCGCGTTTGAGAATGGCCCGAACCTCGTGGGCGATCTGCTCGCGCAGGTCCGTATCGAGACTGGAAAAGGGTTCGTCCAGCAACAGGATTGCCGGACGCGGGGCCATCGCCCGAATCAATGCGACCCGCTGTTGCTGGCCACCGGAGAGTTGATGCGGATAAGCACCACGCCATGCACTCAGCCCCACCAGATGCAGCAGCTCATCGACACGCGCCTTGCGCTCGGTCTTGTTCCACTTTTTCAGACCGAAGGCGACGTTGTCCTCGACGTTCAGGTGGGGAAAGAGGGCAAAATCCTGAAACACCATGCCGATGTTGCGCTGCTCCGGCGGCAACATCCTCTTTACCGAGGCGACGAGGTTACCGTGCAGGCGGATCTCCCCCTCGGCCACCGGTTCGAAACCGGCGATGGCGCGCAGCAATGAGGTCTTACCGCAACCGGACGGGCCGAGCAGGCAACCGATACCGCCGCAGGCGAGAGAGAGGCTCACCCCCGCCACCACCGGGCTCGAGTCGTATCGAATGGCGACGTTGTCCACTTCCAGTTGCATGCTCATTGCTATTTACCGTGTCTGTTCTCTGTAGGAGCGACGGTCCCCGTCGCGAGGATAGAATCGTGGCCGGGACGGCCGCTCCTACAAGGGCTGTTTTCATTCATAGTGGCGATCATTGTTTCACCGCCCGTGTATGGGTAATCGAAATACTCAACAGGATCACCGGCACGATCCCCGCCACCACGATCGCCAGCGCCGCCGGCGCCGCATCGGCCAGGCGCTCGTCGGAGGCCAGTTCATAGGCGCGTACCGCCAGGGTATTGAAGTTGAAGGGCCGTAGAATAAGCGTCGCCGGCAACTCTTTGAGCACATCCACGAACACCAGCAGCAACGCGGTCAGCAGGCTGCCTTTGAGGATCGGTATATGCACCCGCCCGACGATCTGCAGCGGCCGTAGACCGAAGGAGCGTGCCGACTCATCCATCGAGGAGCGGATACGCCCCAGCCCCGCCTCCACGGTTTGCAGTGAGACGGCGAGAAACCGCACAAGATAGGCAAACAATAACGCCACCAGCGTACCGCTCAACAACAGTCCGGTGGAGATGCCAAACTGCGTGCGCATCCAGCTATCCAGGGTGTTGTCGAACCAGGCGAAGGGGATGATCACCCCGACTGCGACGACCGTACCGGGGATGGCATAACCGAGCCCCGCCAGACGGACAGTCAGCTGCACCAGTCTCCCCTGCTGGATGCGTTTGCCGTAACCGAGAAAGAGCGCCAGCAACAGTGCCAGCAGCGCTGCCATCCCGGCCAGTTGCAGGCTATTGAGGATGAGCCCGACAAACTCCTGATCAATACTCTCTTCGGCAACCGTGACTGCCCATACCAGCAGCTGACCTGCCGGCAACAGGAAGCCGAAAAAGAGTGTCGCGAAGCAGAAGGTGAAAGCGCCTGCCCCGCGCCAGCCGGTCAGCGGGATCCGTCGGATCGCCTGATGACGCTGACTGGTATGGTGATAACGGGCCTGTTTGCGCGATCGACTCTCAAGAAAGATGAGGGCGAAAACAAAGACCAGCAAGGTCGCCGATAGCTGCGCCGCAGCC
>JBEPXU010000332.1:0-2663 GCA_041641735.1 Ectothiorhodospiraceae bacterium | reverse complement strand
CAAGACAGGACGCCCGGGCACGGTGGATGAGGATGAGCCGCGGCGTATCATTGATGCTATCGAGCAGCTGGGGCTGGAGTACGTGGTGCTGACCTCGGTCAACCGCGACGAACTGCCTGACGGCGGTAGCGGCATTTTCGCCGCGACCCTCAAAGGTCTGCGCGAACGTCTGCCCGCGTTGGGACTGGAGGTGCTGACACCCGATTTTCGCGGCGTTCAGGAGGAGGCATTGAGCGCCTTGAGTGATGCTATCGGCGAAGAGGGGCAGCTGGTCTGGGGACACAATGTGGAGACCGTGCCATCACTGTATAAAACGGTGCGCAAGGGCGCTAAGTACGAACGCTCCCTGCGCATGCTTGAGCTGGCTGCCGCTGAGGCCAACATGGAGGCCAAATCGGCGCTGATGCTGGGGTTGGGCGAGACCTTCGATGAAGTGGTGGCGGTGATGCGTGATCTTCGTGCAGCAGGCGTTAGCCGCCTGGCGCTGGGGCAATATCTGCGTCCGACCAAATACCACCTGCCTGTAAAGGAGTACGTGGAACCGTCGTGCTTCGCCGAATACGAACAGGCGGCCAAGGAACTGGGCTTTGCCTGGGTCAAGGCCGGCGCGATGGTGCGAAGTTCGTACCATGCGGAAGAGTAAGTGCATCGCTGAGGTGCTAAGTACGCGAAGAAAAGTATCTGCCTGGTGGATTGTAGTGGTGGCAGGTTTAGAGGACAGATAACCTGCCGGGTATTTATCACTTTGTGTCTTTGCGGTTAGACAATATGGGGTATGAAATTGGGTAACAGAACACCACTTTACGATGCACATGTGGCGCAGGGCGCCAAGATTGTCGATTTCGCCGGCTGGGATATGCCGATCCATTATGGTTCCCAGATCGAGGAGCACCACCAGGTGCGTCGTGCCGCCGGGATGTTTGATGTTTCGCACATGTGCGTGGTCGATCTGCACGGGGCCAAGACCCGCGATTTGCTGCGCTATCTGATGGCCAACGATGTGGCCAAGCTTGACGGTCAGCCGGGCAAGGCGCTCTATAGCTGCATGCTCAACGCGCGCGGCGGGGTGATCGACGACCTCATCATCTACCATATGAGCGAGATCTGGTACCGGGTGGTGGTTAATGCCGGTACCCGCGAGAAGGATGTTGCCTGGCTTACCCGTCACGCTTCCTCTTTCGATGTTGAGGTGGAAGTGCGTGAAGAGCTTGCGATGATCGCGGTGCAGGGGCCGGAGGCTCGGGCGAAGGTGCATCAGGTACTGGGTGACAAGGCGTCGGACGTGAGCGACCTTGAGCGCTTTTATGCCGCGGAGAGCGGTCCGCTGTTCGTTGCCCGTACCGGCTATACCGGTGAGGACGGCTATGAGATCATCCTGCCAGAGGATGATGCCGAGGATTACTGGAACGACCTGCTGGATGCCGGCGTGAAGCCTTGCGGGCTGGGTGCACGAGACACCCTTCGCCTGGAAGCAGGGATGAACCTCTATGGCCAGGACATGACCGAGGATACCTCGCCACTGACCTCGGCCCTTGGCTGGACCATTGCCTGGAACCCGAAGGACCGCCAGTTTATTGGCCGCGAGGTGATCGAGGCCGAGCGCAAGGAAGGCCCGCTGATGCGCCTGGTCGGACTGGTGCTTGAAGGCAAGGGTGTGCTGCGTGCTCACCAAAAGGTGATCGTCGAGGGGCTGGGCGAAGGTGAAACCACCAGCGGCAGCTTTTCACCGACTCTGGGCAAGGCCATCGGCCTGGCGCGGATCCCGGTGGGGGGGGCGAACGAATGCTGCGTCGAGATCCGAAGCAAACTGCTGAAGGCGCGCATCGTCAAGCCGCCCTTTGTACGCAACGGCAAGGCTGTCACTGAATAACAAACTGACATAGAAAATCGTAAGGGGATATCCAATGAGCAACGTACCCGAGGAACTGAAGTACACCAAATCCCACGAGTGGGTTCGCCGTGAGGCGGACGGTAGTATCACTGTCGGTATTACCGAGCATGCCCAGGAGTTGCTGGGCGATATGGTATTTGTCGAGCTGCCCGAGACCGGGCGTGCCCTGGCCTGCGAAGAGGATTGTGCCGTGGTCGAGTCGGTCAAGGCTGCCTCTGACATCTACGCGCCAGTCGACGGTGAGGTCACCGAGGTCAACAGTGCGCTGGAAGACAGCCCGGAGATCGTCAACCAGGACCCCTATGGCGACGGCTGGCTGTTCAAAATGAAACCGGCGGATGATGCCGAGGTGGACGGGCTGCTGGATGCCGCCGGGTACCAGGCCGTGGTGGCCGAGGACGAGTAAGGCTCGACCCCTGGATTTTAACTGTAGAGAGCGTAAGCAATGCCCTTTATTCCCCACACCGAAGACGATGTGCAGGCCATGCTGGCGGCGATTGGCGTTAACAGTATCGACGCGTTGTTTGACGAGATCCCGGCCGAACTGCGCGCCGAGGGACTGAACAACGTCCCCGAGGCGATGACCGAGATGGCGATCGGCCGGCTGATGCACCAGCGTGCCGCCGAGGACGGTCAGCCGCTCAACTTCATCGGCGCCGGTGCCTATGAGCACCATATCCCGGCGGCAGTGTGGGAGATCGTCACCCGCGGTGAGTTCTACTCCGCCTATACCCCATACCAGGCGGAGGCGAGCCAGGGAACGCTGCAGCTG
>JBEPXU010000331.1:1327-2680 GCA_041641735.1 Ectothiorhodospiraceae bacterium | reverse complement strand
CCGGCAACGGTGATGTCATTGAGCCCGAACATAACCTCATCGCCATCGGCTCCGGCGGTTCTTTCGCCCAGGCCGCCGCCACGGCGCTCTATGACAACACCGAGCTGAGCGCCCGCGACATCGTCGAAAAGGGCCTCAATATCGCCGCCGATATCTGCATCTACACCAACCACTCCCTGACCATCGAAACCCTCGATTTCGAGTGAGTGCGGGAAAAACGAAGAGCAATCATTCCATGTCCATGATGACACCCAGAGAGATCGTCCAGGAGCTGGACAATCACATCATTGGCCAGGCCAACGCCAAACGTGCCGTGGCCATCGCCCTGCGTAACCGCTGGCGTCGGAGCCAGGTGGACGAGACGCTACGCAACGAAATCACGCCGAAAAACATCCTCATGATCGGCCCCACCGGAGTGGGCAAGACCGAGATCGCCCGCCGTCTGGCCAAGCTGGCCAATGCCCCGTTTCTCAAGGTCGAGGCGACAAAATTCACCGAAGTCGGCTATGTCGGCAGGGATGTCGAGTCGATCATCCGCGATCTGGTCGAAATCGCCCTTAAAATGGTGCGTGAGGATGAGATGGAAAAGGTGCGCCACCGCGCCTTCGAAGCGGCCGAGGATCGCATCCTTGATATCCTGTTGCCACCGGCCCGCTCCGGTGCCGGGTTCGCCAACGAACCGGCGGAACCGACGGACTCTGCGACACGACAGAAATTCCGTAAGAAACTCCGTGAGGGCGACCTCGATGACAAAGAGATCGAGATCGAGGTCAGTGAAAATCCCATGGGCGTGGAGATCATGGCCCCGCCCGGCATGGAGGAGATGACCAACCAGTTGCAGGGGCTGTTCCAGAATCTCGGCAACCAGCGCACCCAAAAGCGCAAGATGCGCATCCAGGAGGCGCTCAAGCAGTTGACCGATGAAGAGGCCGGCAAGATGGTCAACGAGGAGGAGATCAAGGGCCGCGCCCTGCAGGCAGTGGAGCAGAATGGCATCGTCTTTCTCGATGAAATGGACAAGGTGACCGGCCGCTCCGAAGGAGGCAAAGGCCCTGATGTCTCCCGCGAAGGGGTACAGCGCGACCTGTTGCCGCTGGTCGAGGGCAGCAGCGTCTCCACCAAGTACGGCATCATCCGTACCGATCACATTCTGTTTATCGCCTCAGGCGCCTTCCACCTCTCCAAGCCCTCGGATCTCATCCCCGAACTGCAGGGGCGCCTGCCGATACGGGTCGAACTCGACGCACTGGGTGTGGAGGAGTTCCGCCGCATCCTCACCGAGCCGAGCGCCTCACTCACTGAACAGTATCGCGCCCTGCTCGATACCGAAGGGGTGGAACTGGAATTTACCCA
>JBEPXU010000331.1:0-1317 GCA_041641735.1 Ectothiorhodospiraceae bacterium | reverse complement strand
GCACGTCGTCTGCACACCGTCATGGAGCGTCTTCTCGAACAGATCTCCTATGATGCTGCAGACAAAAGCGGTGAAAAACTCGTTATCGACACCGAATACGTTAACTCGCAGCTTGACGCCCTGAGTCACGACGAGGATTTGAGCCGCTATATCCTTTAAGAACAAAATCCCCTGTGGGAGCGGCCGTCCCGGCCGCGATGCGGTGCAATCCCTAATCGCGACGGAGACCGTCGCTCCCACAGCCGATTCAGGACATTGAATATCGGCTGTCGGAACACCACTTGTGTAGAGACCCATTAGGCAGTCAGCCACCGTTTGAAAGAGGAAGACCATGAACAAGCACATCCCAACCGAAATTACCCTGCACAAGAGCAAGCGCATCCTTGAGATCGCCTTCGACGACGGCCAGCGCTTCGAGCTGCCGTGCGAGTACCTGCGCGTCCACTCCCCCTCCGCCGAGGTCCAGGGACACGGTCCGGGACAGGAAGTCCTGCAGGTGGGCAAGGAGGATGTGAATATCGAAAGGATCGAACAGGTAGGTACCTACGCCATCCAGCCCTCCTTCGACGATGGCCACGAATCCGGCATCTTCGCCTGGGATACCCTTTATGATCTAGGTGTTAATTACGACAAAAACTGGCAGAATTACCTTGATCGACTGAAGGCGGCAGGGCACGAACGCAAGGCCTGAGCACCAACCAAGACAGGTAATGAATGTGAATAGCGAACATCAGGGCCCGAACAGCGGCGAGGACAACACCACGCACTTCGGTTACCAGCAGGTCCCCAAGGGCGAAAAGGCCGCCAAGGTGGCGGAAGTCTTCCACTCCGTCGCTGCCAAATACGACCTGATGAATGACCTGATGTCGCTGGGGATTCACCGACTGTGGAAGCGCTACACCATCGAGATGAGTGGTGTGCGCCGCGGACAGCGTGTGCTGGACATCGCCGGCGGCACCGGCGATCTCACCGCCAAGTTCTCCGAACTGGTTGGTCCCGAGGGCGAGGTGGTACTGGCCGACATCAACGACTCCATGCTGAAGGTGGGCCGCTCGCGGCTGGCTGACCGCGGCATTATCGGCAATGTCACCTTCACCCAGGCCAATGCCGAGTGCCTGCCGTTTCCCGATAATCACTTCGATGTCATTACCATCGCCTTTGGCCTGCGCAATGTGACCGACAAGGACAAGGCGCTCGCCTCCATGTTCCGTGTGCTCAAGCCGGGCGGACGGTTACTGGTGCTGGAATTCTCCAAGCCGGTAGCGCCGGGCCTCGGTCCCATCTACGACCAGTACTCCTTCAAGTTTTTGCCGTTTA
>JBEPXU010000330.1:0-2681 GCA_041641735.1 Ectothiorhodospiraceae bacterium | reverse complement strand
CAACGCCATGTAGGCGTGGCCGCACTCGGGGCTGATCACCGACTTGACCTTCAGCTTCTCGGCAGCATCGACGATACGGCTGACGATCTCGCGGGCGATATCCGAGGAGCCTATCTGGATCCCCGAGTTGGTCGCCTCGAAGGCCTCGCTGGAGAGGGTCCAGGTGACCCCCGCCTTGTTGAAGATCTTCGCCAGTGCACCGATGTATTCGGGGAAGTTGATGATCTCCATCGAGGAGAGCAGCGCCATGTAGTCGGCCCCGACCTTGTCCACCGGTATCTCCAGCCCGGTCTCCTCCTCCTGATGTTTAATCTGCGCCTGCAGCGCCTGCAGCTTGACCCCCATCGGACTGCCCAGCTCGACGGTGCGCCGGGTGGCATCGATCACCCCCTGCGGCGCATGACCCGAGGCGGACATCCCCTCGCGCATCTTGCGGATCATGTAGGTGATGTCGTTGCCCACCGGGCAGACCATGGTGCAGCGACCGCACATGGTGCAACTGTCGTAGACCAGTTCGCTCCACTGCTCGAGCTCATCGTCGGTCACCTGGGGCGAGAGCCCCACCAGCGAGCCGAGCCGCCCCAGCAGCGTGTTCTCCCGCTTCCACACCTTCTTCAGCGGTTCGAGTTTGTAGATCGGTGTGTACTTCGGATCGTTGCTCTCGGTGTAGAAGAGGCACGCCTCGGCGCAGAGGCCGCAGTGGACGCAGCTGGAGAAGAAGCTGGCGATGGGTGCATCCATCACCTCGCGAAAGGCGTTGACCCCTTTTTCGAATGACGCACTCATGATGCAACCCCCCGTTTGGCAGCGATGTCACCGTTGTACCAGCGGGCGATAAACAGCGTGAACGCATGAGAGAGCTTGGTAAACGGCAGGAAGACCAGCAGCAGTTCGGCGCTGAGGATATGCAGCGCCAGCATCTGCTCGTAGGGCAACAGGATATGGTGAAAGGCCATGTAGCCGGTCAGCATCGGCAGGAAGGTAAGCAGCCAGCCCCAGTAGTCACCCAGGGTGGTCAGTTGCCGCTTGACCGGATTATAGATGCGGTCGGCCAGCACGATCAGCAGCGTGATGATGGTGATCGCGGCAACGAAGTCGACCACGGAGCTGGAGAGCCCGGGCCAACCGAAACCGACCACCGACTCGATCATCTCGATGTGCGGGATGAACAGCAGGATCGCGATAAACAGACCGATATGGAAGATGTAGCCGCCGACGATGGTGATGATGGTACGGCGATTGAGCGCATCGACGGTAAGCGAACGGCTGAAAACGGTACGCATCCCCGAGCCGTTACGCTGCTTGCGCGGTGCGGCCAGATCCTTTTTGCGGCCCAGGGAGAAAATCTCCAGCAGACGCAGGATCACGCCGATGATAAAGATGGTCAGGGCCAGGTCGAAACCGGGGCCGCGAACCCAGAGCAGAAAATCCATGGTCACACCCCCTCGCTATTTTTCCAGGTCGTCGACAGTGACGGTCTCATGTGAAGCCTTCGCCTTGCTCTTGCGCAAGCGATTGGCGGCGGCCACCGCCGCCCCGGCGGCAACCCCGACCGCCGCGGCTCCAATGGCGGTGGTCTTGATGTCGCCGGTCGGCTCGGAGAGTGCCTGGTAGAAACCGCCCGCATCCCAGAAGTTGGGTTCGGAACAGCCGATACAGCCGTGGCCCGACTGGATCGGGAAGCTGGTCCCCTGATTCCACTTGGTGGTGGCGCAGGCGTTGTAGGTGCTGGGCCCCTTGCAGCCGAGTTCATAGAGGCACCAGCCGTTGCGCGCGCCCTCATCGTCGAAGGTCTTGGCGAACATCCCCTTGTCGTAGAAGGGACGGCGATAGCAGCGATCGTGAATGGTCTCGCCGAAGAAGGCCTTGGGTCGGCCCAGGTCGTCCAGCTCGGGCACGGTACCGAAGGTGAGGTAGTGGGCCAGCACCCCGGTGATGACCACCGGGATCGGCGGGCAGCCGGAGACGTTGATGATCGGTTTGTCGGTGACGATCTCACTCACCGGCACCGCACCGGTAGGATTGGGCCGGGCGTATGGCAGGCCGCCGAAGGCGGCGCAGGTACCGACGGCAACCACTGCCGCCGCTCCCTTGGCGGTCTCCTTGAGCATGTCGAGATTGCTGATGCCGGCGATGGTCGAGTAGGCACCATCCATGTCGACCGGAATCGAGCCGTCGACCACCAGCACATACTTGCCGTAGTTATCCTTCATCGCCTGCTCGCGTGCATGCTCGGCCGCCTCGCCGGAGGCCGCCTGCAGCGTGTGGTGGTAGTCGAGAGAGATGGCATCGAAGATCAGACTCTCCACTGTCGGTGAGTGGGAGCGGGTGAGCGATTCGGTGCAACCGGTGCACTCCTGAAAGGAGAGCCAGATCACCGAGGGGCGGCGCATCGAACCGAGTGCTGCGGCAATCGCCGGTGCCATCGACGCCGGTAATGCCAGGCTCGAGGCGGTGGCGGCACAGAACTTGAGGAAGCCCCGTCGGGTGATCCCACTGCGCTTGAGCTGCTCGAGTACGGTATCGTCATCGGCCATATCATCTCCCCCCTATGCGGTCTGTTCGTCTCCCCCCAGAGCGGCGCGCAGGTCCTGCAGGCCGTCACGGGCATCGTCTGTCGGAGTCTTGAGAATCTCGGGACAGAAGGTGACCTCGATAAGCTCGGCGATCACCTCGTCCTC
>JBEPXU010000329.1:0-2681 GCA_041641735.1 Ectothiorhodospiraceae bacterium | reverse complement strand
GCAGCATCTGTTTCTGCTGCCGGATCCTGCGCAGGCATCGTCTCCTCAGTGGCCATAGCTTCGCTATCCGCCATCGCCTCCGCGGCACTGGCCTGCTCGGCGGGTGGCTCGGCCATCTCCCCTGCGCTATCCATGGAGGCTGTCTCTGCGGCCTGCTCCATCGGTTTAGCCTCCTGCTCCATCGCCGCGCTACTCTCTTTCGCAGCAGACGCCTTCGCCTTCTCCATCGGCTCCTCATCCTTGCCACAGCCAACCAGAATCACCGACAGGGCGGTGAGTGCCAATAAATACTTTTTCATCGTTTGGTATCCCCCTTTGTTGTGTGTTCAGCTTTTTAGCATAGACGATAATGGTCACCATGCCGCCGGGACAGGTATAATCCTGCACCACTGCACTCTTTCCCCTGCACCCTATGAAAGCCAAACCTGAATGCCACCGCTGCTTCCAACGCCAGGCGCGCGATGCCGCCTCTCTGGCCGGCATGGATGACAACGCCATCGACGAACTGCTATCGCAGGTCAACGATCAGCTTGAGGTGACCCCACTGGAGACCAATCCGGCAATCACCGCCTCAAAGCTCCATGCGCTGATCCGCAAGACGAGCCACAACCCCGACCCGTTTCAGGCCAAAAAGCACGAGGCAACCGAGCATGCACTGTCGTTGTATGGGCATCTCAAATCGATGCTGCACCAGGCCAGGGACCCGCTCGATACGGCTGTTCGCCTGGCCATTGCAGGCAACATCATCGACCTTGGCGTCGCCGCCGAATACGACCTGGAGGCAAGTATCGAACGGGTGCTTTCGCTCACCCCGGCCATTAACCACATGAACGAACTGACAGCGGCCATCGAAAAGGCCGACTCCATTCTTTATTTGGGGGATAACGCCGGGGAAACGGTGATGGACCGGTTACTGATCGAAACCATCGACAAACCGGTGACCTATGTGGTCAAAGGTGGTGCCGCGGTGAACGACGCCACCCACGAGGATGCCATCGCCGCCGGACTCGACAGGGTATGCGAGGTGATCGACAACGGCGCCGCGGCAATGGGTACACTATTGGATCAATGCAGCGATGATTTCAGGCGACGTTTCGATCAGGCGGAGCTGGTGATTGCCAAGGGCATGGCCAACTACGAAAGCCTCTCCGGTACCCGGAAAAACCTGTTCTTTTTACTGCAGGCGAAGTGTGCGGTGGTCGCGGCCGATTTGGATGTGGCGGAAAAGAGTATTGTGGTCCTGGAAAACCGTTACTGATATTGCCCGAACCACCAGTGAGAACCATCGCGACCGGGACGGTCGCTCCTACACTAGATGTTATACCCCGTAGGATCGGACATCCCGGCCGCGACATACGCCTACTTTCTTCTTCTCCCTGATCGGAAATACTCGGTATTGTCGTAATAGCTCTCGTCACTGTTGGCCGCATCCCACCCCGGCATGCCCAGGATCGGAAACGGCTGCAGGTCACGCGGTTTTTGATACTCCTGGCCGTTGTCAAAGATCGCTGCCAGGCGATCGTCAATCCAGGCGAGACGCTTCTCCCGATCACCGCTGAAGTATTCGTCATCGCCCTCAAGCAGAATGGTATTTGCGGTCATCCCCAAATAAGGTGCCAGCGCCTTCTCATACATCGCATGGCCGAAGACCGTGCAGTCGAATTTCTCAGACAACTCATTGCGCCGCTGCCAGAAAAGCTCCTTCCATTTGAACTCTCGCACCAATTCGAGCAGTGACGGATCGCTGGCCACCAGCACCGCGCCGCCCTCATCGAACAGCGAGAGCATATTCTCCACGGGTGTGCGCCGGCCGATATCCACGCCCTTATCCAGCCGCTCCCTGGCCAGCGGAATATGAATGGCGTTAATCACCGCCTTGGTGCGCGGAAAGAGAAACCAGGAGAGTAGCTGAAAGAAGTCGTGCCAGTTGCGAGTGCGGGTCTGGATCTCCCCATTAAGATAGATCCGCGGCGCGTAGTGCTGGGCGAAGTGATCCGGCCTGCCCTCCTGCGGCACAATCTTCAGCGCCGCACCGTGGAGGGTGCGAAGCGGCGCCTCACGCTCATCCAGAAGTTGCTGTAAATCCGCAAGTGTCGGCCAATCCGTATACGCAGCAAAGCGCTCCACCAGCGGACGCAGGGGGGCATAAAGCGGTGAACGCTCATAGAAATCAGGGCGCCAGGGGACCATGGCATCGATTCGGGTATTGGTCTTCACACGCGGAAACCTTCAACGAAACAGGGCGCAAACATACCCCATTGGCAGGCTGCTAACCAGTCGCAGAACGGCCGTTTTCCTGCCCTGACAGACTTCCGGCTGATTCGGGTGTATAGGAAAGACAAACGCATCGTTCAGGGGGTGCATGCGAAAACCTGTCCGGCCACAGAGAGTTCAGCCCATCCTTAACACGGCGTACCTGCTACCCCACTGCCCTCGCACGACCGGCCTAATTCCGGGGTAAGCAAGCCTTAAGCAGCCGCAGGAGTTTCTCAAGTTTATCCGGGTCCTCCAGCACCGCCAGCGGTTCCTCATTACCCAGGGTAACGTTACGGGCATGTAGCCAGCGCACCATCCTCGCCTGATCGCCCTCCATTGCATCAAACAGGGTCTGATAGAACTCGACAAAGAGCTTGGCCCGCTCCCAGGTTTCGCTCCCGGGTTCAATCAGGGAGCGACCTTCA
>JBEPXU010000328.1:0-2684 GCA_041641735.1 Ectothiorhodospiraceae bacterium | reverse complement strand
CAGTTGGCTAACACCGTCGGCAGCCTGCCCTTTCAGGGTATAGGGATTGAGGGTGTCGAAGCTGCCAAAGGCGGGCAGATCCAGCTTGCCGCCGCGCGGGGCATCGGGATTAACATAATCGAAGTGCTCGAAACCGTCGGGGTATTTGGGGGTATACCCCATGGCCTGGGAGGCGCCAGCCGCGGCCTGACCGCTTCCGAGCAGCCCTGCAAGCAGCGAGAAAACTAAAAATAGTCTCGTAAAATCAAACAATTAAAAAACCCTTATCACCGTTGGCCTATTTCACTCAACAGCGGTATTATTTTTACTGTTGTACAGGCGAATTCTTACGCTGAATCGCCGCTCAAGGCATAGTACGTACAATCCCTACCTAGGACAACAGGAGCACGCCATGGGTTTCCTGCAAGGCAAAAAGGCACTTATTGTCGGTCTCGCCAACCACCGCTCCATCGCATGGGGCGTGGCCCAGGCCTTTCATCGGGAGGGTGCCGAACTGGCCTTCACCGCCCAGAACGAGAAACTCATTGAACGGGTGGAGAAACTCGCCGCCGAGGTAAACTCCGAGATCATCATTCCCTGCGATGTCAGCAAGGATGAGGAGATCGAGACCGTATTCGAACAACTCGACGACTTCTGGGACCACGTCGACATCATCGTCCACTCGGTGGCCTTCGCGCCCCACGGCCAGCTCGACGGTGACTACCTCGACAACGTCGACCGAGACGGATTCAACATTGCCCACGACGTCAGTTCCTACAGCTTCGCCGCTCTGGCCAAGGCCGGTCGAGGCATGCTCAGGCCCGGCAGCTCCCTGCTGGCCATGAGTTACCTGGGGGCAGTACGTGTCGCCCCCCACTACAACGTCATGGGCCTGGCCAAGGCGAGCCTGGAGGCCAATGTACGCTATATGGCCGCCACCCTCGGACCGGATCAAATCCGCGTCAATGCCATCTCCCCCGGACCGATCAAGACACTCTCGGCCAAGGGCATCGGCGATTTCCACAAACTGCTCGATTACGGCGCCCGCAACGCTCCCCTGCGACGCAATGTGACGATTGATGAGGTGGGCAATACCGCCGCCTTCCTCTGCTCCGATCTGGCCTCAGGCATCACCGGTGAGGTGGTCTACGTCGATGCCGGTTACCACATACAGGCGATGTCTGTCCCTGATGAGGGTATCTAGACGCAAACCCTCGTGCCGAAGTGCAGGAAAACAGCCCTATTCCGCGAACAACGCATACGGTGCTGACGCTGGAATTCCAGTACAATGCGCCGAACTGTGAATGTACAAGGACACGGCAATTATGCCCCTCACCGACACCACCCTGACCGTGATTCTCGCCGGCGGTACTGGCTCACGCCTCAAACCGCTCACCGCAGATCGCGCCAAACCCGCGGTCCCTTTCGGAGGAAAATACCGCATCATCGATTTTCCGCTGTCGAATTGCCTCCACTCGGGACTTCGGCGTGTGCTGGTGCTGACCCAGTACAAATCGCATTCACTGCAGAAACACCTGCGCGACGGCTGGTCGATCTTCAATCCCGAGCTCGGTGAATACATTACCGCCGTACCGCCACAGATGCGTAAGAACGACAAGTGGTATCGGGGCACCGCGGATGCTATCTACCAGAACCTCTACCTGCTGGAGCGCAGCGGCGCCGAACACGTGCTGATCCTCTCAGCCGATCACATCTATCGCATGGACTACGCGGCAATGATCAAAGCACACCATAACAATGGGGCGGATGTCACCATTGCGGCCATGCAGGTACCGATCGAACAGGCGCGTGCCTTCGGTATTATCAGCACCGATGACAACGGTCGTATTAACGCCTTCGATGAAAAGCCGGAAAATCCAACACCGCTTAGCGATGACGAGCAACACGCCCTCGCCTCCATGGGCATCTATGTCTTTTCCATGCCGATACTGCTTGAGGCACTGGAGCGCGACAGTGAGGATGAAAGCTCCAGCCACGACTTCGGGCACGATGTATTACCGACATTGCTAAAAGACAAACGCCTTTATACCTACCGATTCGGCGGGACCACGGGCCGAGTCAGCGCAGACAACTACTGGCGGGATGTCGGCACCATCGATGCCTACTACCAATCCAACATGGACCTGCTCGAGCCGGTTCCACCGCTGAACCTCTACCAGGAAGACTGGGAGATCCGCTCCTATCAGATGCAGGCCCCGCCTGCCAGGACCGTACCCGGAAAATTCGGTACCGAAGGCATCGCGATTAATGCCATCATCTCCGGCGGTGTCGTGATTGCAGGCGGAAGCGTTCAGCACTCTATCCTCTTCCCGCGGGTATCAGTGGGCAATGAGTCCTTCATCGAGGAGTCCATCCTCTTCAGCGGAGTGAGAATCGGCGACAACTGCCATATCCGCAACTGCATCATCGAAAAGGATGTGGTGGTACCAGACGGCGAGACCATCGGTCACGATCCCGACAAGGACAAAGCGCGTTTCACCGTCAGCGAGAATGGTATCGTCGTCGTGCCCAAGGGGTATCAATTCGACTCCTGATCCTCCAGCCCAAGACAGTAATTGTTACCTTTACCCCACAGGCTGTTGGGGTTGCCACACATGTGCGGACGTAACCCATTGATTTCCATACGACATAAAGGTGAATAGCCTGGCACCTGTTTTGCTCTGTTATCTATCAAGCGGATAACT
>JBEPXU010000327.1:0-2689 GCA_041641735.1 Ectothiorhodospiraceae bacterium | reverse complement strand
AGCTCTCGGTATCGCAAAGACGATCTTCGCCACAACTGGTACAGGGCTCCTCACCCTGTTGTTGAAGTTGCTGCTCAAGCACATCGATACGTGCCATCAAACAGGCGATCGCCTTACCTACCGGGTCAGGTATCAAGTGGTGATCGAGATCGATGCCGTCGACACTGATCTGTCGCTCGGTCTCCTCACGCACGATTCGACCGGGAATGCCGACCACGGAGCGCTCGGCAGGGACATTTCTCACCACAACGGAATTGGCACCCACTCGGACGTCGTCGCCCAGAGTGATGGCTCCGAGAATCTTTGCGCCAGCACCGACCATGACACCGTTACCCAGGGTCGGATGGCGGCGGCCCTTGTTCCAGGTGGTTCCGCCGAGGGTCACACCGTGATAGAGGGTGACGTCGTTGCCGACAATGGCGGTCTCGCCGATCACCACGCCGGCGCCGTGGTCGATAAAGAAGCGGCGACCGATGGTCGCACCGGGATGGATATCGATGTTGGTTACCAGACGTGAAATATAAGCGATGAAGCGGGCCGGATAAGCCAAATGTGCACGCCACAATCTGTGCGCCACACGATGCCAGAGGATGGCGTGCACACCGGGATAGGTGGTCAGCACCTCCAGGCGTGTTCGCGCCGCCGGATCGCGCTTAAAGACACAATCGATATCCTCAAGCAGCTGGCGGAAGAATCCCGGTTTCCTGTTCTCGGCTTCAGGCATGGCGGTTTCGGTCTCTTCAATGTACATGGCTCGACCCGTTATCCAGGCTGGCGTAAAAGGCCTCCAACTCGATCTCGCTGGGCGGGCGCTTGTGCTCGGCGGCAAAACGGCGGATCACCGGCAGCATGCTGATGGCCTGATCGTGGCTAAGGCTGATCCCCATATCGGCAAAACAGCGCTCAATGGCGGCAGTGCCGGAGTGTTTGCCCAGCACCAGCCGATGCTCACGACCGACGGTGGCCGGGTCGACGCCCTGGTAATTGAGGGGATCCTTGATCAATCCGTCGACGTGTATCCCCGACTCGTGGGTAAATACCCCCTCTCCCACGATGCTCTTTTGCCATGGCAGTGGCCGGCCGGAGGCGGTCGCCACCAGCTCGGCCAGTGCCTGGTAGTGTTTCAGCTCGACACCGCAGTCGATGCCCTGCAGGACGTGCAGTCCCATCACCACCTCTTCCAGTGCGGCGTTACCTGCACGTTCGCCGAGGCCGTTAACGGTGGTATTCACGTGGGTGGCTCCGGCACGGATAGCGGCCAGGGTGTTGGCAGTGGCCAGTCCCAAGTCGTCGTGGGCATGCATCTCGATATCGATATCGCTGTTGCTATGCAGGCGATAGATGCGCTCGAAAACGCCGAATGGCTCCATGATGCCGACGGTATCGGCGAAGCGGAATCGGTCTGCACCGGCCTCCTGCGCCACTTCCATCACACGCATAAGGAAGTCAGTATCGGCACGGGAGGCATCCTCGCCGCCGACGCCGACACTGAGCCCCATATCGCAGGCGGTGCGCACATAGCGGTCGATCGCCTTCAGCGCCCACTCGCGATTCTTGGCCAGTTTCTTAAACAGTTGTTGATCAGAGACCGGCATGGAGAGGTCGACGCGTGTCACGCCCAGGCCGCGGCAGGCGGCCAGGTCCTCATCACGCATACGGCACCAGGCGAGCAGCTCGGCGTGCAGGTTGAGCGAGGCGATGGCCCGCATATCCGCTCGTTCCTCCTCACCCATGGCCGGGATGCCGATCTCCAGCTCCTGTACACCGAGCTGGTCCAGGGCATTGGCAATCGCCATCTTCTCCTCCAGATTGAAGGCGACCCCCGCGGTCTGTTCGCCGTCGCGCAGGGTGGTGTCGTCGATGATGATGCGTTGCCCTTTCATAAGTCACCTCATGCGTATTTGGGCATGAATGCCTGTTCCGGGTCTTCCACGGGACCGTTCTCGCCCCAGTAGGGAGAGAGCTTGCGGAGGCGTTCCACGATAGGGGGCACGGCGGCAATCACCCGCTCCACCTCATCCATGGAGTTGTAGCGGGAAAGGGAGAATCGCACCGTGCCGTGAGCGGCGGTGTAAGGGATACCCATGGCCTTCATCACATGGGAGGGTTCCAGCGAACCGGAGGTGCAGGCGGAGCCGGACGAGGCGGCGATGCCGGCCTTGTTCATCATCAGCAGGATGCCCTCCCCCTCAATGTACTCGAAGGCGATGTTGGCGGTATTGGGCAGGCGGTTGTCCGGGTTGCCGGTGACAAACGCATTGGGGATTGCGGCGAGCAGCCCCTCTTCGAGGCGATCACGCATCGCCTTAACCCGGGTGTTCTCCTCCTCGATGTGCCGCTGCGCCATCTCGCAGGCTTTGCCCAGCGCCACGATGGAGGTGGTGTTCTCGGTACCGGCTCGGCGACCGCGCTCCTGGTGACCGCCGCGCAGCAACGGGCGGAAACGGGTGCCGCGGCGCAGGTAGAGCACGCCGACGCCCTTGGGGGCGTGCAGCTTGTGGCCGGAGAGCGAGAGCATGTCGATCTTGGTGTTCTTCAGGTCGACCGGGATCTTGCCCACCGCCTGTACTGCATCGGTGTGGAACATCACGCCGGCGGCATGGGCCATCTCGGCCATCTGCTCCACCGGGAAGATGGTGCCGGTTTCGTTGTTGGCCCACATAACGGAGACGATGGCGACGTTGTCGGA
>JBEPXU010000326.1:0-2705 GCA_041641735.1 Ectothiorhodospiraceae bacterium | reverse complement strand
TTTACGTAGTGCAACTCGGGCACGGGCATCTCCTCATCACGCCCGGGGAGTGCCTCATCGGGAGCGGGCATTTCGGTTTTTTTATGAGAGAACATTATCTCGCACCTCAGGATAAGGTTTCCTTGCTGTTCAAGTTAGCAGAGATGCGTAAAGAAAAAAGCAAGAGGATACATGGATGCTGCTGGCGGGAAATGTGGGGACGCTGAATGCGTCCCCACAATGAGCTTACTCGCCCTCTTTCATGGTCTCACCGTCACTCTCCATGGCCGGCTTCTCTTCACCCATCTTGTCGCTGGTATCAGCGGTACCCATGGAGTCATCGCTATCCTCGTCCATGGTCATGCCAGCATCCTCCTTGGACATGTCACCCTCTTTCTCCATTGACGCGGCGCCGTAAGTGAACTCTTTCGAGGCCATCACCTTGCCATCGGCACCTACCACCTCAACGGTCCAGGCACCGGTCCAGTCCGGCAGCATATTCTTGCTCGACCATACGCGCCAGCGGGGACCGCCCACATCGAACTTCACCTCGGCCATGACCTCGCCGTTGCGCTTCCAGACGTGTGTGACACTTTCGCCTTTCATGCCACGCAGCTCGGTGAAGAAGAAGACTTTCTGATCCTCGGCCGGGACCTTTTGCAGATCGTTGACCGGCTCACGATCCGTTACGCCGGTGGTGACAACCGTACGCGCCACTTCCGCCTGGGCTGTACTAAAGGCAACGAGAGCCGCCAGAGAGAGTGCTGCTACGAAAAACTTCCTGATCATGTCATAACTCCTTTACTTGGTATTATTTGCTTTCCACATGGATGGAGCTCCACCCATTAACCGGGCATCATGGGCCGCACTGCGATTTCTCGCCATGATACCAATCACACTCTAGACCATTATCGGGCATTCAGTAGTGATTCCGCCTCAGGCGTGAGGGCAAGCAGGTCATTTTGCGAGAGATCGCGCATATGGGTATGCCCCATTAAGCGCAGGTACGACTCCAGCACCTTTCGCGTCGAAGTGAGGTAATTGGCCACACGTTGCGCCGCGGTATCCGGCTCAATGCGCTCACGCAATGCCTCTGACTGGGTGGTAATGCCGACAGGACAGTTACCGGTGTGACAGGCCCGGTAGTATTCACACCCGAGGGCAAACAGTGCCGCGGTCGCCACGGCGCAGGCATCCGCCCCCAGAGCCAGGGCCTTGATCACATCATCGGGAGTGCGAATGCCCCCGGTCGCCACCAGCGAGACGGGACGCCGGCTGTTACGGTTATGGGCATCGATCAGGCGGCGGGCAACCGGCAGCGCCATCACCAGCGGCATGCCGACATGATCGCGGACATGCACCGGGGCGGCCCCCGTACCGCCGCCGAAACCGTCGACGGTGATGTAGTCGGGCTGCAACTCCAGCGCCGCCTTAATATCCGCCTCCAGGTCGTTGGCGGCGATCTTGATCCCGACCGGTTTCTCCGGAAAGTGGCTGCGCATGGAGGCGATGCGTTCGGCAAAGGCGGTCAGGTTAGTCAGATCGGTAAATCGGGCCGGTGAGCGGGCGGCTGTGCCCGGCTTTAGCCCCCGCACCTTTGCGATCTCTTCGGTGACCTTCGCCGCGGGCAACTCTCCACCCATCCCCGGCTTGGCCGACTGGCCCAGTTTCATCTCGAAGGCATCGGCTTTGGCCATATTGTCCATGTTCCAGCCGAAGTAGCCGCTGGCCATTTCCAGCACATAGGTTCTGGCCGCCGAGCGTTCCTCCGCCAGCATGCCCCCCTCACCGGAACAGGTCATAGTCTCAGCCATGGCCGAACCCCTGGCCAGAGCAATCTTGACCTCTCGCGACAGGGCACCGAAGGACATGTGCGAAATGAACAGAGGCATCGACAGTGTAAGGGGTTTGCCGGCACCACGCCCCAGTACCACGGTGCTGCTGACCAACTCGTCATCGGGTTTGGGTATGCGCGCCAGCTGCGCTGCCTTCAGGTGGAAATGGTCGAAACCGACGACGGCGCCTGGTGAGGGGGATTCGGCGCCCATGGCATCCTGCGCCGGCATCTTACCCTTGGCCAGCTTGCGCACCTCTTTCTTGCCCCGGGTATCCTGCTCCCAGCGGCGCCAGCGGCCCTGATAGCCGTCAAAGGTCGATGCAGGCAGTCGCGGTACAGCACTGGCGTCGATTTCCACGGCATCGCCATTGATGCGGGCGGGGTAGGTGTCAATGTGGTCGTTGGGGTTGTAGGGGGAGATGCCGGTCTCAAGGTCGAAGTTCCAGCCATGGAGCGGACAGACCGCATCGCCGTTCTCCACCTTCCCCTGCGACAACTGTCCCTCACGATGCGGACAGCGATCATCCAGTGCGTAGACCTTGCCCTGATGCGGGAAAAGGGCTACCGGTCGGCCATTGACCCAAACCTCGTGTCCCTTTCCCTCATTCAGCTCGGCAAGCTTGCACACCTGCACCCAGTGACTCATACAAACTCCTTCTGTGTCTCACATCAATGACCATCCAATAGCAGCACAGTACCGTGACTTCGCAGCACTTTCCATGTCTTTGCGGTTCGTTGGGTTTAGCTGGAGGGTGCGTTTAACAGGGCATTCAGCAACTGTACGGAAGGTTCCCGTTTACCGACCTCCTCCTCCGGGGTCCACGACATATCGCTCTCCAGGCGGTACGAGCCGACAAACTCGTGCGGAGGTGCCCCGTCCCAATCCTCG
>JBEPXU010000325.1:0-2720 GCA_041641735.1 Ectothiorhodospiraceae bacterium | reverse complement strand
GGAGACCCATCTGGGCTGGGCAGCCAAGGGGCTGGGTAAGAAGATCAACGCCATGGTTCAGGCCAAGGCCAAGGTCGATGAGCTACGTGGCTTCCTCGATAAGGTCTATAACACCAGCGGTAAGGCCGAGGATATCTCCAGCCTCAGCGATGAGGAGGTTCTCAAGCTGGCGCATAACCTGCGCAGCGGCGTGCCGATGGCCACCCCGGTCTTCGACGGTATTAACGAGGACGAGCTGAAGGGGATGCTGAAGCTGGCCGACCTGCCAGAGAGCGGCCAGACGACCCTTATCGATGGCCGGACCGGCGAAGCCTTTGAGCGTCCGGTGACCGTGGGCTATATGTACATGCTGAAGCTCAACCACCTGGTTGATGACAAGATGCACGCCCGTTCTACCGGTCCGTACAGCCTGGTTACCCAGCAACCGCTGGGTGGTAAGGCACAGTTCGGTGGTCAGCGCTTCGGTGAGATGGAGGTGTGGGCACTGGAGGCCTATGGTGCCGCCTACACCCTGCAGGAGATGCTCACCGTCAAGTCTGACGATGTGAACGGCCGTACCAAGATGTACAAAAACATCGTCGATGGCGACCACCGCATGGAAGCCGGTATGCCGGAATCCTTCAATGTATTGTTGAAGGAGATCCGCGCACTGGGTATCGACATCGAACTGGAGCATGACTGAGTCCGCACGTTGAACACGTAGCGGTTTAACAGCGGACAACTGAGGAGATATTACGGTGAAAGACCTGCTCAAAATGTTGAAGCAACAAGGTCCGGTCGAGGACTTCGATGCGATTCGTATCGGACTGGCCTCGCCCGACAAGATCCGTTCCTGGTCCTTCGGCGAGGTTAAGAAGCCGGAGACCATTAACTACCGTACCTTCAAGCCGGAGCGCGATGGCCTGTTCTGCGCCAAGATCTTCGGCCCGGTGAAGGACTACGAGTGCCTCTGTGGCAAGTATAAGCGCCTCAAGCACCGTGGCGTCATCTGTGAAAAGTGTGGCGTTGAGGTCACTCTGGCCAAGGTGCGCCGTGAGCGCATGGGCCACATCGACCTGGCCAGCCCGGTGGCACACATCTGGTTCCTGAAGAGCCTGCCCTCCCGTATGGGCCTGCTGCTGGATATGACCCTTCGCGATATCGAGCGGGTCCTCTACTTCGAGGCCTTCGTGGTGATCGAGCCGGGTATGACCCAGCTCGAACGCGGTCAGCTGCTCTCTGACGAGACCTACCTCGATGCCATCGAGGAGTACGGCGATGAGTTCGAGGCCAAGATGGGCGCCGAGGCGATCCTCGACATGCTGCGCTCCATGGACCTTCAGGCCGAGCAGGAGAAACTGCGCGGTGAGATCCCGGAGACCAACTCCGAGACCAAACTGAAGAAACTGACCAAGCGCCTGAAACTGATTGAGGCCTTTGTCGAGTCCGGCAATTTGCCCGAGTGGATGATCATGACCGTGCTGCCGGTGCTGCCGCCGGAACTGCGTCCGCTGGTCCCGCTTGAGGGAGGCCGTTTTGCTACCTCCGATCTGAACGACCTCTACCGTCGTGTGATCAACCGTAACAACCGTCTCAAGCGACTGCTCGACCTCAATGCGCCCGATATTATCGTGCGTAACGAGAAGCGCATGCTGCAGGAGTCGGTCGACGCCCTGATGGACAACGGCCGCCGTGGCCGTGCTATCACCGGTTCCAACAAGCGCCCGCTCAAGTCCCTGGCTGATATGATCAAGGGTAAGCAGGGCCGCTTCCGTCAGAACCTGCTGGGTAAGCGTGTCGACTACTCCGGACGTTCCGTTATCGTGGTCGGCCCGACCCTGATGCTGCACCAGTGCGGTTTGCCCAAGAAGATGGCGCTGGAGCTGTTCAAGCCGTTCATCTTCTCCAAGCTGGAGCGCCGCGGCCTGGCCACCACCATTAAGGCGGCCAAGAAGCTGGTCGAGCGCGAAGGGCCGGAAGTCTGGGATATCCTCGAAGAGGTGATCCGCGAGCATCCGGTGATGCTCAACCGTGCACCGACCCTGCACCGCCTGGGTATCCAGGCCTTCGAGCCGGTCCTGATCGAGGGTAAGGCGATTCAGCTGCACCCGCTGGTCTGTGCCGCTTTCAACGCGGACTTCGACGGCGACCAGATGGCGGTTCACGTACCGCTCTCGCTGGAGGCCCAGCTCGAGGCGCGTGCGCTGATGATGTCCACCAACAACATCCTCTCGCCTGCCAACGGTGAGCCGATCATCGTACCGTCCCAGGACGTGGTACTCGGCCTCTACTACATGACCCGCGAGGCGATTAATGCCAAGGGCGAGGGCATGGCCTTTGCCGATACCAAGGAGCTGCGTCGGGCCTACGAGTCCGGGCACGTTTCCATTCACGCACGTATCAAGGTGCGTATTCCTGAAGTGATTATCGGCGAGGATGGCGAGCGTACCGCGCAGACCACCCTGCGCGAGACCACTGCAGGTCGTGCCCTGCTGTCCGAAATCATGCCCGCCGGTCTGCCCTTTGAGCTGATCGACCGGCCGATGGTGAAGAAGGCCATCTCCGGTCTGATCAACGCCTGCTACCGTCAGCTCGGCCTGAAGGACACTGTGGTCTTCGCCGACCAGCTGATGTACACCGGCTTCCGTAACGCGACCCGAGCCGGCGTCTCCTTCGGTGCTGATGACATGGTCATCCCGGAAGAGAAGGCCGAGATCCTGGCGCGCGCCGACGAAGAGGTG
>JBEPXU010000324.1:0-2722 GCA_041641735.1 Ectothiorhodospiraceae bacterium | reverse complement strand
CCCATTACCGATACCGCGGCGCCTATCCGCGATCGCGATGGTTCGGTCATCGGTGCGGTCATGGTCTGCCACGATGTGAGTGAGTCACGACGCATGGCCAAGCAGATGAGCTGGCAGGCCACACACGATTCACTGACAGGGCTGATTAACCGGCGGGAGCTGGAGCGCCGTCTGCAGCAGTATATCGATAATGCCCATCACGGCGAATGTTCTCACGGTTTTCTCTATCTCGACCTGGATCAGTTCAAAATCGTCAACGACACCTCCGGTCATGTCGCTGGCGATGAGCTGTTGCGGCAACTGGGTTTCCTTCTCCATGAGACCATTGAACGCGGTGATACGCTGGCGCGACTGGGTGGGGATGAGTTTGGTGTTCTGCTGCATGACTGTAGCGAGGAAAGGGCGCTGATAGCGGCGGAACGATTACACACAACGATACGAAACTTCCGTTTCGTAACGCAGGGCAAAACCTTCGAGATCGGGGCAAGCATCGGTATGGTGATGATCGGTGCCGACAGTGGCAACATCAACGATGTCATGAGCATGGCGGATATGGCCTGCTATGCCGCAAAGGACCAGGGGCGCAACCGCATCCAGGTCTACCAGCCTGAAAACAAGGAGCTGGCCCAACGACACAGAGAGTTACGCTGGCTCAATGAGATCAGCCAGAGTCTGGAGCAGAATCGGTTTGTCCTCTACAGGCAGGGAATCTCGGACTGCCGCAATACAGAGGGCCCGATACGCCATGCCGAGATCCTGGTACGAATGCTGGACGACAAGGGTAACCTGATCGAACCGGATCAATTTATCCCTGCCGCCGAACGCTACGACCTGATGCCCAATATCGACCGCTGGGTGATTGCCAACACCTTCGAGTTTGTGGCGAAGCACCCTAACATCCTGGATACGGTCTCCATCAATCTCTCGGGTAACAGCTTTAGTAACGAAGAGTTTCTCCATTACGTTTTCGAACAACTTAACCAGAGCAATGTGCCGGCACGAAAGATCTGCTTCGAGATAACCGAGACCGCTGCGATTGCCAATCTCTCCGCCGCGATCCACTTCATCCGTGAACTCAAAAAGGTCGGGGTACGCTTTGCCCTGGATGACTTCGGCAGCGGACTCTCCTCCTTTGCCTACCTGAAGAACCTCCCGGTCGATTCGGTAAAGATTGACGGTACCTTTATCAAGGACATGGTGAATAACCCGATCGACAGGGCCATGGTGGAAGCCATCTGCAGCATCGCCAAGGTAATGGGGATAAAAACCATTGCAGAGTTTGTGGAAAATCCTGAGACCCTAGAACAGCTCCAGCCCATCGGTGTCGACATGATTCAGGGACACTACATTGAAAAGCCGCAACCCTTGCTTGCAACGGGCAACATTTTGCCCATACGTGCCACCGACTCCCGATATAGGTAGAATGGCGTCACTTTCTCAACATTGACGTCAACACCATGTCCAAAACCCTCGACTTAGCCAAAGAGCTCATCAGTCGCCGCTCCATCACCCCCGACGACTACGGTTGCCAACCCTTGCTCTCAGAACGCCTCGCTCCGCTCGGTTTCACTGCCGAGCCCATGCGTTTTGGCGAGGTCGATAACCTGTGGCTGCGTCGCGGTAATTCAGGACCGGTGTTCTGTTTTGCCGGTCACACCGATGTGGTTCCGACTGGCCCGGAAGAGCGCTGGGAGCATCCGCCTTTCGACACCGTAATTGCCGACGGCATGTTGCACGGTCGCGGTGCCGCGGATATGAAAGGTTCTATCGCTGCCTTTATCACCGCCTGCGAGCGTTTTGTCGCTGCCCACCCTGAACATAACGGCTCCATCGCCATGCTCATCACCAGCGATGAAGAGGGACCGGCGAAGGACGGTACCGTCAAGGTTGTGGAAACACTCGAAGCTCGCGATGAGAAGATCGACTGGTGCCTGGTGGGTGAGCCCACCAGCACCGCCAAGGTAGGCGATGTGGTTAAAAACGGCCGCCGCGGATCGCTCAATGCACGACTGCTGGTCAAGGGGGTACAGGGCCATGTGGCCTACCCTCACCTGGCAGAGAACCCGGTACACCGGGCGGCGCCCGCACTGGCTGAGCTGGCTGCCATCGAGTGGGACCAGGGTAACGAATTCTTTCCGCCCACCAGCTTCCAGATCTCCAACATGGCCGCCGGTACTGGTGCCACCAATATCATTCCCGGTGAACTGGAGGTGGTCTTCAACTTCCGCTTCTCGACCGAGCAGACAGAGGCCGGTCTGCGCCAGCAGGTCGAATCGGTACTGCAGAAATACCAACTGAATTACGACATCGAGTGGTCACTCTCGGGCAACCCATTCCTGACACCGGAGGGTGAACTGCTGGAGGCAACCTCAACGGCGATCGAAAGTACCTGCGGTTATGCCCCTGAGATCAACACCGCCGGCGGTACCTCCGATGGACGCTTTATCGCACCAACCGGCGCACAGGTACTCGAGCTTGGGCCACTCAATGCCACCATCCACAAGGTCAACGAATGTGTCAGTATCGATGACCTCGATACCCTGTCGCTCATCTACGAGGGGATACTTGAGCGGCTACTGCTGGAGTGAGCCTCAGTGACTGGCTGGCACCACGGTTTTCAGCCTCACCCGCATCGATTAGGATAGCGAAATGAAACGCCGTTACCTGCTCCTGCCCCTCTGGTTGCTGCTGGTGCTGTTGCTTGGCAGCTGTGGCGGCGACA
>JBEPXU010000323.1:0-2730 GCA_041641735.1 Ectothiorhodospiraceae bacterium | reverse complement strand
GAAGATTAGCAGGAAGATTGCTGCGGAGATTCCCGAGAGACGCCCCCGGCCGCCGGAGTTGATGTTGATCATCGATTGACCAATCATCGCGCAGCCGCCCATGCCACCGAACAGGCCGGTGACCACATTGGCCGAACCCTGACCGACACACTCCTTGTTACCGCGACCGCGAGTCTCGGTCAGTTCATCGATAAGCTGTAGTGTCAGCAGCGACTCGATAAGGCCGATAGCGGCGAAAATAAGCGAATAAGGCAGGATGATATAAAGGGTCTCCAACGTGAACGGCACCATTGGGATATGGAACTCGGGGAAGCCACCGGCGATGGAGGCTATGTCGCCGACGGTGCGGCTATCCAGCTCCAGCCCGATTACGATAAGTGAGACCACAATGATTGCCGCCAGGGAGGAGGGGATCGCCTTGGTCAGCTTGGGCAGGAAGTGAATGATGGCCATTGTCAGGGCAACCAGGCCGAGCATCAGCCAGAGCTGCTCTCCCGCCATCCAGTGTTTCATCCCATCGGCATCGGTCACCTTGAAGTTACCCAGTTGCGCCAAGAAGATTACGATGGCCAGGCCGTTGACGAAACCGAGCATCACCGGGTGTGGCACGATGCGGATGAACTTGCCCAGCCGCAGCACTCCCACGCCGATCTGGATGATACCCATCAGTACCACAGCGGCAAACAGGTACTCCACCCCGTGTTCTGCCACCAGGGCAACCATAACCACCGCCAGGGCGCCTGTGGCGCCGGAGATCATACCGGGGCGTCCGCCTATGGCTGCGGTGATGAGGCCGACCATGAACGCCGCGTACAGACCGACCAGTGGGTCGACGCCGGCGACGAAGGCAAAGGCCACCGCCTCGGGTACCAGTGCCAGGGCAACGGTCAGGCCGGAGAGGATATCGTTTTTGGGACAACCGCGGTCGGTACACTCAAAGTTGAAAAACATCGGTAGCCTTTGCTGTTTCGGTCATTCGGGGCGAAAAAAGAACCGCGCACTCTAGCAGATAAGCGGTTTCTTATAAACCTTTAAATGGATAAGGGTTAGTGATGACGGAGGGGGCGCGCGATGGTGGGGGGAGTTCACTCCCCCGTGAAGCGGATACCCTGTTCGGCCAGGTATTCGATGACCGCCTGCCGCTCACCGGTGAAGGCGATCTGTTTCGTGTTTTGTCCGATCTGGTAGTCGTACATCGGGTCGTAATAGTTGCCCAGCAGTTCGCCGATCCAGCTGCGGTGCTGATCGGTTTGTCCGGTGCGACGGTGGACCTCGATCGCCGCCTCCAGCACCTTTCGCAGCTCACCGTGGCGTACCGCGCCCAGACGCTTCTTGATCTTGTCCATACTGCCGAGCAGGTAGTCGGCCCACTTCTCGAATCCCTGCTCCTCGCCGTAGAGCGCCTCATATTCGGCCAGCGCCTCGTCGATGTACTCCCTGTGGGTGATATCGACACGCTCCTCCAGCGGCGCCTCGAGGACCACCAGCGGCGAGTCGCGAAAGCGGTCACGAATGGCATCGGGGATGAAACAGGAGCCGACGTTGCGGTGTTCGTCCTCGACGGCGAAGTTGGGGTTGCCGTTGGCGCGGAGTTTCAGCAACTCTATGGAGAGGGCATTCTCGAAGGCGATCTGTCGCGGCTGCGGCGTGGCGTGCGGGCCGAAGGCGGAGCCGCGGTGCCAGGCCAGGTGTTCCAGGTCGACCATTGGCTCGAGCTGATGCAGCAGCACCGTCTTGCCCACCCCGGTACGGCCGCCGATGACGATAGCGTTGACCTCTTCGGCGCTCTTCTCCAGCTCTTCCAGAAGGAATCGGCGCATCGCCTTGTAGCCGCCCTTGACCCGCGGGTAGAGGATGCCGGTTTCCTCATAGAGCCACTGCTGGCTGATCTTCGAGCGCATTCCCCCGCGAAAGCAGTAGAGTACCCCCTCGGGATGCTGTTCGGCGAAGGCCTTCCACTCGGCGACGCGGTTATCCTTTTTCTCTCCCTGTACCAGTTCGTGTCCCAGGTCGATGGCGGCATCCTGCCCCAGGTGCTTGTATTGTTTGCCGATCTGTTCCCGCTCCTCGTCGTTGATCAGCGGGTGGTTTTCGGCATGCGGGAAAGCGCCCTGCCAGAACTCGATCGGCGCGCGTACATCGAGCAGCGGCGTTTCGCTGAGGAACAGGCTGCGAAGGTCCTCGATCTGTGGTAACTCAGCCATGGCCTATTTTACCGTGATCAGCGGGCCATCACCGGCGGGCATCAGCTCGCCGATGGGAGAGAGCTCCAGCCCGGCTTCGCGGGTGGTGGCGAGGAACTGCGCTTCGGCTTCGGGTGTGACGGCCACCAGCAGCCCGCCAGAGGTCTGCGGGTCGCACAGCAGCTGGCGCTTGGCCTCCTCGACCGGGCCGACCTTGTGGCCGTAGCTGTCGAAGTTGCGCTGGGCGCCGCCGGGGGAGCAGCCCAGGGCGAGGTACTCTTCCACATGAGCGAGTTTGGGCACCGCTTCGTAATTGACCTCGGCGCGTACGCCTGAGCCCTCGCAGATCTCGCGCAGGTGGCCGAGCAGGCCGAAACCGGTGACGTCGGTCATCGCCTTGATGCCCTCGATCTGCGCCAGGGCGGCACCGATCTTGTTGAGCTGCATCATGGTCTCGGGGGCCAGGCGCTCGTGCTCCGGTTTGAGCAGTTTCTTTTTCTGCGCGGTGGTGAGAATGCCGATACCGATGGGCTTGGTCAGGTAGAGT
>JBEPXU010000322.1:0-2730 GCA_041641735.1 Ectothiorhodospiraceae bacterium | reverse complement strand
GACATTTAGTATCCGGGTACGGCATGGCATGATGATTAGACGCCCAGCGAAAGGGCCTTGAAACACGATGTACACTGCCTGCAGCGCGCTGTGCCTGAGGTACTGCCCCTTTCATTCTTAATGCCGGAGAGAAGCAATGCGTCAACTAATGGTGATACTCATCCTGCTTGGTTCCTTCGGGAGCGCATGGGGAGAAGATAGCGGGCTGGATATCTACTTTGTGCGACATGCACAGACCGTTGCCAATGTAACCGGAGATCACAGCAAGGAAAACAGCCGTACCTTCTCTGCAGAAGGAAAGCGGCAGCTAACGCACCTCACCGAACAACTCAAGTTGCTGCGCTTTGATGCCATTCTGGTTAGTCCGACAGAGCGAACGCTTAATACTGTACTGCCCTACCTCAAGGAGACCGAGCATAAGGCGATACTCTTTCCCGAATTTGCCGAGTGCTGCTGGCAGATGCCGCGTGATTTATCTGACCCCGGAGAATTGGTCCAGGCAAAACCCATACAGCTTGATGAACAACAGCAGGGGTACTTCGTCTTTCGTGACGACGAGAACGCAATGCACCGATATGCCAACGATAACTACGAGGATGGCATTGCCCAGGTACGTCATGGCGTAGCGCTCCTGAAGAAGGAGTACTTTGGCAGCGGCAAGACGATATTGATTGTTGCCCACTACCACTCCGGCCAGGTACTTCTGGCTGAATTGCTGGGTACCACTCGGGACAAGATACCCGGGCTCCAGAATGCCCGGCTTGCACACCTTAGACAGGACAAGGATGGTAACGTCACTCTTCTATGCATTAACAATGAAGAGGTTAAACACTAACAAACAATAGGGGCCAACGCCTTTTCACTACCCCTCACACTGAACGCTCCAAGAACAATACATGGCTCCCCTGCAGCAGCCATGCGCCTGTGCTCGATGCACCTCAACGCCAAAACCTGTGCACCTTCGTCGTCAGAGATCTTGCGACTGCCTACCCGTTTTCAGGATCGCACTGGGGGGGCACTTGTGGGTCGGGTGGTTTGGTGGATGCCCTGTGCTCGCCCAAACTAGGGCGTACGTCAACCCAGTGAAGCTGTTATGATATAGACCTTACCCTTCCCGCAGGCGTACCTTCGCGCCTTACATTCAGAGTCACACCCATGAACAGCAATACCGGTTTCGCCCAACTCAAGCTTGACGCCCCCTTACTCGATAATCTCGAATCGCTTGGCTATCGGCAGATGACGCCGATCCAGGCGGAGGCGCTGCCCCATCTGCTGGATGGGCGTGACCTTATCGCCCGGGCCAAGACCGGCAGCGGAAAAACCGTCGCCTTTGGGCTGGGGCTGCTACAACGGATCAACCTGCGCCACTTTGCGGTACAGGCACTGGTGATCTGCCCGACACGCGAATTGGCCGATCAGGTAACAAAGGAGTTGCGCAGTCTTGCCCGCACCAGCGCCAACACCAAGGTAGTGACCCTCTGTGGTGGCACACCGTTCGGGCCGCAGGTCGGTTCACTGGAGCACGGTGCTCACATTGTGGTCGGCACACCGGGGCGCATCCTGAAACACCTGCAGAAGCAGACCTTGCGCCTCGATCATCTGAAGATAGCGGTTCTGGACGAGGCGGACCGCATGCTGGACATGGGCTTTTATGACGACATGGCGGCGATTCTCTCCGCCACCCCGCCGCAGCGCCAGACACTGCTCTTCTCCGCCACCTACCCCGAACGCATCCGTGAACTGAGCAGTGCCTTTCAACGCGACCCGTTGGAGGTGACGGTAGAGGCGCAACATGATGCGCGGCAGATCACCCAGCGCTTCTACGAGGTGGAGAAAGGACAGCGCACCCAGACCCTGGCAGCGCTATTGGCACTGTTTCGTCCCGCCTCGACCGTGATCTTTTGTCACACCCGGCAGCAGTGTCAGGAGGTAACCGAGGCGTTGCAACAGCGAGGTATTCAGGCCCTGGCGCTGCACGGCGATCTGGAGCAGAAAGAGCGTGATCTGGTTCTGGTGCGTTTTGCCAACCGCAGTGTGCCTGTATTGGTGGCCACCGATGTGGCCGCCCGTGGCCTCGATATCAAGGAGTTGGAGGCGGTGATTAATTTTGAGTTGCCGCGCGATCCTGAGGTTTACATCCATCGAATCGGTCGCACCGGTCGGGCCGGTAGCAAGGGGATGGCGCTGAGTCTGTTTATACCGCCTGAGGCGAATCGCGTTAATGCCATTGAGGCGTATCAGGGGGAGAAGGCACAACTGGAGGAACTACGCAGCCTCAAGTTGCCGGAGGACTTTAGCCTGCCGGTGCCGATGGTGACCCTCTGCCTGGACGGCGGCCGCAAGCAAAAGGTACGCCCCGGTGATATTCTCGGCGCCCTCACCGCCCATGAGGCGATCACCAAGGAGCATGTCGGCAAGATCGATATCTTCGACCATGTTGCCTATGTTGCCGTTGATCGCAATGTGCGCAAGGTGGCGCTGCGCGTACTCGGTGAGGGAAAGGTGAAGGGGCGGAGGTTTAAGGTGCGAGTCATCCACTAGCCAATCCCCGCAATGGTGTATGCGCCGAATTAAAGGGGCGCCCCTCCACCCCAACTGTTCGGAACAGAGGGTTGGGGAGCCCTCATAGCGAAGTGGTCAACTGGTTGCCTTCGGTTTATCCTCGGCCTTCTTTACCCGAATCTTGTGCTCTCCCACCAGCTTGCCGTTGAGGTTCTTCATCGCCGCCTT
>JBEPXU010000321.1:0-2742 GCA_041641735.1 Ectothiorhodospiraceae bacterium | reverse complement strand
ACGCTCTTCCGATCTCCAATGCGGTGCTGCTTTCGGCATTCCTGCTTCTTCCCTATCGCCAGTGGCCATGGATTGCCGCGGCAGCGATGCTGGCCGAATGCATTGCCGATGTGCCCGCCTTTCCCCTGTGGGCGGCGCTGGCTTTTGGCCTGGTTAATCTGTTTGAAACCGCTCTTGCCGCCTGGCTGATACGGCGTAGCGTGGGTCACTGGTTCGACTTCGATCGCCTGCGGCGTGGGGGCTATTTCCTGCTCTATGGTCCGTTACTGGGTTCCTCCCTGGCCGCCTTGTTCGGCGCTGGGATCTACATCCTTTTAGGGCGTACTGACAGCACCTATTGGTCCCTGTGGCGGTTATGGTGGTTCGGTGATGCCCTGGGCCTTTTAGTACTGACACCGGTCATCGTGCTGCTGTGGCGCTGGCTGGCGCACGGACTGCCACGTATAGAGTGGGCGAAGCTACTGGAGTTGTTGCTGCTCTGGTCGTTGATGGTTGCGCTGGGGACCTATGCCTTTCCCCAGGGGGTACAGGGGGATCTCGGTTTTCATCTCACGCCTATCCTGTTGCTGCCTTTTTCTCTCTGGGCAGCGGCCCGTTTTGATGTCAGGGGGGCAGCCCTCACGGTTGCGATTATTGCGGCCATGGCCGTTGTTTTTATGGTGCGCGGTATTCACCCCTATACAGAGTTTTCTCCCCAGTTAGCGGTCTGGTTGATGCAGGAGTATCTGGCCATCGTTGCAGTGACAACCATCGGCCTGGCGATCCTGTTGCATGAGATAGCGCGGCAAAAGGCGGGCCTGGAGCGACGCGTACGGGAGCGGACAGCGGAACTGCAACGCAGTAATGAGGCGCTGGCAAAGGCCAATCAGCAACTCCAGGAGATGGCCTCCACCGACTACCTCACCGGTATCGCCAATCGCCGTTATTTTTACGATATCGCAGGGCGTACGATGGAGCGTATGGCCAGTGAGAACAATCCGGTCTCACTGCTGATCTTCGATCTGGATCACTTCAAACAGATCAACGACAGCTTTGGTCATGATGTCGGAGATGAGGTATTGAGCACCGCGGTCAAGGCGGCGCAGGGGGCGATTCGCCCGCTGGACCTTTTCGCCCGTTTCGGCGGCGAGGAGTTTGTGATCATGCTGTTCGGGGCAAACGAGGAGAACGCGGTGATGGTGGCCGAACGTGTTCGGCGAGCAATTGCCGCGGTGAGACTCGACCGTCAAGGCGAGGGGATCCGGCCGACGGTCAGTATCGGTGTGTCACAGTGGGACGGTCATGACAGCACCGATGCGTTGATCCGCAAGGCGGACGCTGCGCTCTACCGCGCCAAATCAGCCGGACGTAACTGCGTGCAGGCTGCCTCCAGGGTTTAAGCCGACGGGCGGTGTGGTCATGGCCCGATTGTACTGCTGTGGACGACATCGAGGCCGGGCTGACTATACTGAACATATTGTGTAGTGTTCGGCGAAGAGGTGAGCGTGGGAAAAACCGTGGTGTTGCTTTTCCTTATGGCCCTGGTGCCCCCGGCCATAGCCGCAGATGGGCCGCGCCGGGTGAATCCGGACTATGAGCCTCCCCGGGTGGTCTATGAGTTCTATCTCGACCACCCCGCCAAAATCAATGCGGCGCTGGACTGGCTACGCTCACTGATCAATCCGTTGACTGAGCCGCCCTATTCGATGGCGCCGGAGTTTATGGATATCAAGGTGGTGATTCATGGCACCGAGATCGTGACCGTGGCGAAAAAGAACTACGACAAATACAAAAGGGCAGTGGAGCGGATGCGCTATTACCACCAGCTCGGCGTCGAGTTTAAGGTCTGTTCCCTTGCGGCGACCGATTACGACTACGAGGTAGAAGACTTTCAGGATTTTATCGATGTGGTGCCCTCGGCCTTTACCGAGCTGGCGCACTGGCAGCAGCAGGGCTATGCCCTGATCGTACCCAGGGTTTATGAACGGACACAAAGCCTCGATGCGATCCGCTAGCGGCGGCGTCCGGTCCAGGTTTGACTCTCCAACCAGCGTGCTGTTTCACTGTCACTGGTGGCAGCACGATTTCTTGTGCTGGCCGGCACTCACTATCCGTACAGGTATATGAACGAAAAAATCGTCGTCAAAAATCTCTACAAGGTCTTCGGGGACGCCCCCGGTGAGGCCATGCGCCTGCTGCGTGAGGGGCAGAACAAAAACGATGTCTTTGATCGGACCGGGCAATCGGTCGGCGTGAACAATGCAAGCTTTACGATTTATGAGGGCGAGATCTTCGTCATCATGGGCCTTTCCGGTTCGGGAAAATCGACCGTGGTACGGCTGCTCAACCGTCTTATCGAACCCACCGCCGGTCAGGTCCTTTACGAGGGCAAGGATATTGCCGCCCTCAACAAGGAGGAGCTGTTGCAGCTTCGCCGTGGCGACCTGAGTATGGTGTTCCAGTCCTTCGCCCTGATGCCGCATATGAATGTGCTCGACAATACCGCCTTCGGTCTGGAGCTCTCCGGGGTGAAGCCCGAAGAGCGAAAAAAGCGCGCATTGGAGGCGCTGGCTCAAGTGGGGCTGGAGCATCACGCCAACAGTTACCCTGACGAGCTCTCCGGCGGTATGCAGCAGCGCGTGGGCCTGGCCCGCGCGCTGGCCAATGACCCGCCGGTGATGCTGATGGACGAGGCCTTCTCCGCCCTCGACCCGCTGATTCGTACCGAGATGCAGGACGAGCTGCTGCAACTGCAACAGGAGA
>JBEPXU010000320.1:0-2744 GCA_041641735.1 Ectothiorhodospiraceae bacterium | reverse complement strand
TTTGTGATCTTCGCGCTGGTTTTTGGCGAGTTCGCAATAAGGTTTCTTAATTTGTAACGGTTTCTCGCCAAGGCGCGGAGCGCGCAAAGGGTATATGCGGAAACACCTCTTTGCCGTTGTCACGCTATGAGAAAAATCCATCGCGACCGGGACGTTCGCTCCCACAAACCTAGTGGTCACCGATGCTCGTAGGAGCGACGGTCCCCGTCGCGATTATCCCTGACGGAATGATCCGGTCACCTCACCGTGTGCACAGAGCAAGGCAGCCCGGCGTACTCCCGGTAACTGCTCTATGTCTGACTCTACCTCCTGCATCCATGCGGCAGGCTTTCCACTGTGTTGGATTACCCGGCTTTGTTAATGAACTTGTCGAACGCCTCAATGAGCGCCAGCAACTGATCGGTGTGTTGCGGCAGCATGGTAAAACGGTACTCCGCCAGCGGTGCGATATCGCTGCTGGCCGGAAAGCCCTCCTCGGTCTCCAGCACCTGCTTCATCTTCGCCAGAAAGACCCACTGCAACCACTGCTCAAAACGCAGGGTGTCGTGACAGAAGGGGACCAGGCTTTCCAGGTCCTGTGGCTCGGGCGGTTGTGTCTCCCACAATCCCAGGCGACGCATTTCCGCCTCGAGCGCCAGGATGAGATCCGCCAGTTGGTGATTGAACTTGTCCACGTCGTTGGTTGTGAGGTTGCCGTGCCGGTCGGCGATCCTAGCACAGGGCATTAGTCGGCGGAGCAATGACGCAGCGTCTGCAACAGATGATGGATATCGTGGCGCGGGACTATCAGCCAGATTTTGACGTTGCCGGTCGGCGGAAACGCCTGCGCCGCGTTGCACAGTAACTGGACGAAGCGCTCCGGCGTCAGGTTGCCAAAGCGGTTGCCCAGCACGGGCAGGGCAAGGGGGGAGAGCCGCTGGCGCTCAACCAGGCGCAGCAGGTTCTCAAGGGCCTTCTGTACCCACTCCTCGCGCCAGCTCGGCTCCTGCTCCAGGTCGTGGACCACACTGTAGAGGCGGTAGGGTGAACCGCTCTGTACCAGGACACTGCCCGGCACCGGTTCGGTGAAGTGCTCCAACTCCTCCCCCAGTTGCTTGAGGCTGCTGTGGGGGACATTGAGGACCGGCTCTTCGTCGAGCACCAGGGCGGTATCCTGCTCTACGGCCACGGCGGTCACGGCAAAGGGCGGTCGTTCCTGCGGGGCAAGCTGGATGGAGAGGTGGCCGAGCCGGACCACCTGATCCAGATCGCCGTGAATCAGGCGAAGAAGAGGAGTGCCGGGGGAGTGGTTAATACTCATGCTTCGGGCCTTGGGTTATTAATGTCACCACAAATAAAGTCTAGCCCCCGGAAAACGAATATGCCTCTGGGGGTGCGAGATCGTGGTTGGATGCGCCATAATGGCGCCCCCTTATTTACAGCGACGGGAATAATAATCGGCCATGTGGTTCAAGAATCTCTATCTGTTTCGCCTTACTCAGCCTCTGGAGCTTGAGCATGATGCCCTTAATGCGGCCCTGGAGTCGGATACCTTTCAGCCGGTGGGCAAGGCGGTACCCTTTAGTTACGGTTGGAGCGCGCCGCTCGGGCGACAGGGCCAGGAGTTGTGTCATACGGTAGGCGGCTACTCGATGATCTGCGCCAAAAAAGAGGAGCGCCTGCTGCCAGGCAGCGTACTGAATGAGCAGTTGGCGGAGAAGGTCGAGCAGATCGAGGAGGCCGAGGCGCGACCGGTACGTCGCAAAGAGCGTCAGCAACTCAAGGAGGAGCTGACGCTTACCCTGCTGCCGCAGGCCTTCACCCGTTCCACCCGTACCTTCGCCTACATCGACCGCCAGGGCGGATGGCTGGTGGTCGATGCCGCCGCGGCCAAAAAGGCCGAGGAGCTGTTGGTCCAGTTGCGTAGCTCACTGGAGGAGGCCGGTGCCACACTGCGTGCCCGTTTGCCCGATACCGCCGAATCGCCCCGCACGGTGATGACGCGCTGGTTGCAGGGCGAGGGGATTCCCGCTGCATTCGAGCTGGGGGATGAGTACGAACTGCAGGATGCGGACCAGGAGGGTGGCATCGTGCGCTGTCGCCGTCAGGAACCCTTTGCCGAAGAGGTGCAGGGGCATCTGGCCGCCGGTAAACAGGTCACCAAGCTTGCCCTGACCTGGAATGAGCGGCTGGAGTTTGTACTGGGGGAGGAGATGACCATCAAGCGCCTGCGTTTGACCGATACCCTGCGCCAGGAGATGGATGAGGAGTACGAAGACCCGGTGGTGCAGTTCGATAGCGATTTTGCTTTCATGACCCTGGAGGTCTCGAAACTGATCCAGGATCTGCTTGCGGCATTGGGTGGCGAGAACGACACACCGCCTGTATAGGTTGATGCAACCTCTATCTTGCTGCAATTGATGGAGAACTTGGTATATTCCGATAATTAGGTCCCTGAATCTTTCGGAATAGCCATGCAGCCAAATGCGCCGATACTGACACCCGTCGAGATGACCTGTTGATGCATCAGGTCGCCTCGCCCCAGTTCGTTATCAAGGTGCTGCTGATTGGGCTGGCCTATTATGCAGGCGCCTGGCTGGGCGTTACGCAGACCATCACCCCCGAAGGCATTGCCATTCTCTGGCCCCCCAATGCGGTGCTGCTTTCGGCATTCCTGCTTCTTCCCTATCGCCAGTGGCCATGGATTGCCGCGGCAGCGATGCTGGCCGAATGCATTGCCGATGTGCCCGCCTTTCCCCTGTGGG
>JBEPXU010000319.1:0-2749 GCA_041641735.1 Ectothiorhodospiraceae bacterium | reverse complement strand
GTAACGACCATTGACGTAGGGGGCGGCGTCGTCACACGCCGCGTCTCGGAGCGGGCCGAGGAGGCCGGTCATGTTTTTGCCGTCGATCCCACCTCGCAGGATGCCTCCTGCATCGGCGGCAATGTCGCCATGAATGCCGGCGGCAAGAAGGCGGTAATGTGGGGCACCACCCTGGATAATCTCGCTTCCTGGCGCATGGTCACCCCGGATGGGGAGTGGCTGGAGGTGGAGCGGCTTAATCACAATCTGGGCAAGATCCATGAGGTGGAGCAGGCGGAGTTTCGCGTTAGCCGCTACGACAAGAAGGGCAAGAAGCCGAAGGGCGAGCCTGAGATTCTGAAGATCCCGGGTGAGCACCTGCGCAAGCGAGGCCTGGGCAAGGATGTCACCAATAAATTCCTCGGCGGACTGCCGGGGATCCAGAAGGAGGGGTGCGACGGCATCATCACCTCGGCGGTGTTCATCCTGCATCGCATGCCGAAACATACCCGCACCGTCTGTCTCGAATTCTTTGGCGCGGACCTGCGCCGCTCGGTACCGGCCATCGTTGAGACCAAGGATTATCTCGATGCCCTGCCCGATGTGATGCTGGCCGGTCTGGAGCATTTGGACGACCGCTACATCAAGGCGGTGAACTACAGCACCAAGGCGCCGCGCCCCGATCTGCCGAAGATGGTGCTGCTGGCCGATATCGTCGGTGACGATGAAGCGAGCGTGGCCGAGGCCGCCTCCACCGTGGTGCGCATGGCCAATGCCCGCGAGGCGGAGGGCTTTATCGCCACCAGCCCCGAGGCGCGTCAGCGTTTCTGGGCGGACCGCGCCCGCACCGCGGCCATCGCCGCCCATACCAACGCCTTTAAGATTAACGAGGATGTGGTGATCCCGCTGGAGCGGTTGGCCGATTACAGCGAGGGGATCGAGCGCATCAACATCGAGCAGTCGATCGGTAACAAGCTGGCGATTATCGATGCGGTGTCGGAATACCTTGGCGGGAGCCTGCCGGAGCGTGAGCGGGACACCGATTATGAGGAGAGCGAGGAGAACACGGCCATCCTTGCCGCCAAGCGAGAGGCGGCTCTCAATCATCTCTCGGCCATTCGTTCGCGCTGGCAGGAGTATCTCGACGGCCTAGACCGGCCGGCCACGGAGTTCAGCGCGGAGTGGGAACCGGAGTTTGCTGAAAAGCTGCGTCCCGGTGACACCCTGTTTTCACTGATGCAGCGTCAGGAGCTGCGTATCTCCTATCGTCGCGAGGTGGAGAAGCCGCTCAAGGAGATCTACAGCGGTCGTGAGCTGGAGGGCGTGCGAGAGAAACTCGATGCGATCCACGCCGAGCACCGTACCCGTCGTCTGTTTGTCGCCACCCACATGCACGCCGGTGACGGTAACGTGCACACCAACATTCCGGTGCACTCCAATGATTACGCCATGCTGCATGAGGCGGAGGTCGTGGTGGAGCGCATTATGGCGCTGGCCGAATCCCTCGGCGGGGTGATCTCCGGCGAGCACGGTATTGGTCTGACCAAGATGCAGTTCCTGGCCGACGATGCGGTGGCGGCCTTTACCGAGTACAAGCTGCAGGTCGACCCGGAGCAGCGCTTCAACAGGGGGAAACTGCTGGCCGGTTCCGGGTTGGATAATGCCTATACCCCATCGCTGAGATTGCTGCAGCAGGAGGCATTGATCCTCGAGGCGAGTGAACTGGGTGAACTGAATGACATGGTCAAGGACTGCCTGCGTTGCGGCAAGTGCAAGCCGGTCTGTACCACCCATGTGCCGCGGGCCAACCTGCTCTATTCACCGCGTAACAAGATCCTCGCCAGCGGGCTGATCATAGAGGCCTTTCTCTACGAGGAGCAGACCCGTCGCGGTATCTCGGTACGTCACTTCGATGAGATGAACGACGTAGCGGATCACTGTACCGTTTGCCACCGCTGTCTCAAACCCTGTCCGGTGAATATCGACTTCGGCGATGTCTCGGTGCGGATGCGTAACATCCTGCGCTCCCAGGGCAAGAAGCGCAGTAACGTGGGCACCAAGGTCTCCATGGCCTTTTTGAATGTGACCGATCCCTCGACCATCAAATTGATGCGTAAGAGCATGATTGAGTGGGGTTATGCCGGTCAGCGTCTGGCCCACAAGGTTGCCCGAAGACTCGGCCTGCTCGGCAGCAGTAAGAAGCGGCCCAAGGGCACGACCGGCAAGATGCCGGTGCAGGAGCAGGTGATCAACTTCATGAAGCGGCCGATGCCCTCGGGTCTGCCGACCCAGACGACCCGTGCGATGCTGGGTCTGGAGGATGACAAGGTGGTGCCGATCCTGCGCGACCCCTCACGAAGCAGCGAGGAGTCCGATGCGGTGTTCTACTTCCCCGGTTGCGGCTCGGAGCGCCTCTTCAGTCAGGTGGGCTTGGCCACCCTTGCGATGCTTTACGACACCGGCGCACAGACGGTACTGCCGCCCGGTTATCTTTGCTGCGGCTATCCGCAAAGCTCCGCCGGTGATGATGTCAGCGGCAAGCGTATCTCCACCGATAACCAGGTGCTGTTCCATCGCGTGGCCAATACGCTGAACTATCTCGATATCAAGACGGTGATCGTCTCCTGCGGGACCTGTATGGATCAGTTGCTGAAGTATCAGTTCGAGGCGATCTTCCCCGGTTGTCGCCTGCTCGATATCCATGAATACCTGATGGAAAAGGGGATCAGTACCGAGGGGATCGAGGGGCAACACTATCTCTACCATGACC
>JBEPXU010000318.1:0-2757 GCA_041641735.1 Ectothiorhodospiraceae bacterium | reverse complement strand
GTGAAATCTCAGCCTAAGGAGAGAACGGAGTATGTCACTGGAAAACGAAGTCGCGCTGGTTACCGGCGCCAGCCGTGGTATCGGCAAAGCTACCGCTCTGGCGCTGGGCGCCAAGGGTGCCACCGTGATCGGTACCGCCACCTCCGATAACGGCGCCGAGGCTATCAGCGCCTATCTCAAAGAGAACGGTATCAAGGGAATGGGCGTCAAGCTGGACGTCACCCACCAGTCCGAGATTGACCATGTGATGGATCAAATTGTCGAGGAGTTCGCCGCGCCGGGTATCCTGGTCAATAATGCCGGCATTACCCGCGACAACCTGCTGATGCGCATGAAAGATGCTGACTGGGACGCGATCATGGAGACCAACCTCAAGTCGGTCTTCCGTATGTCCAAGGCCTGCCTGCGTCCAATGACCAAGGCGCGCAAGGGACGCATTATCAGCATCGCCTCGGTCGTGGGTCTCTCGGGCAATGCCGGTCAGACCAACTATTCCGCAGCCAAGGCGGGTATTCTCGGTTTTACCAAGTCACTGGCGCGTGAGGTCGGCGCCCGTGGCATCACCGTCAATGCCGTTGCTCCCGGCTTTATCGATACCGATATGACCCGTGAGCTGACTGATGAACAGAAGCAGCCGTTGCTCAACCAAATCCCGTTGGGACGTCTGGGAGAGCCGGAAGAGATCGCTGCAGCAGTGGCCTTTTTGGCTTCTCCGGAAGCAGCCTATATCACCGGCGAGACCATCAGTGTCAATGGCGGTATGTATATGGGGTAATAAACTCCATATAAATCAGTTTGTTACAGACTTTTTCCGGCATATGTCATGGAAAGGGTCAATTTTCTAGCATCTGTTTGCGGTTTTCACTACAATACCGCGGCAGTAAAAAGATTTCTTTATATCTCTGGGAGGAAATATCCGTCATGAGCAGTGTTGAAGAGCGCGTCAAGAAGATCGTTGTAGAGCAGCTTGGTGTGAAAGAAGACGAGGTCACCAATGCAGCCTCTTTCGTTGATGATCTGGGCGCCGATTCGCTCGACACCGTGGAACTGGTAATGGCTCTGGAAGAAGAGTTCGAAACCGAGATCCCCGATGAAGAAGCAGAAAAAATCACCACCGTTCAGCAGGCGATTGATTACGTCAATGCTCACCAGGGCTGATTGCTGATCGAATCAACCTGGGCCGCGACCACATTTTCGATGTGGGAGCGGCCCTTTGCTTGTTAGTGAATTGAAAAGAGTAAGAGGGTCGTCCCTTGGCTAAGCGTCGCGTTGTTATTACCGGCATGGGCATGGTTTCGCCTGTGGGTTTAAGTGTCAAAGAATCCTGGGAGAGTATCCTTGCCGGCAAGAGCGGTATCGCTCCTATTACCCATTTCGATACCTCCGGATTCTCGACCACCTTTGGTGGCTCGGTGAAAAACTTCGATGCCAGTAATTACCTGTCACCGAAGGATGCCAAGAAGATGGACCCATTCATCCACTATGGCATCGCCGCCTCCATGGAAGCGTTTAAGGATTCCGGTCTGGAAGTAACCGAAGAGAATGCCGAGCGTATCGGTGTGGCGGTTGGTTCCGGTATCGGTGGTCTACCCGGTATTGAGAAAGGTCACGAGGCCTATATGAAAGGCGGGCCGCGCAAGATCTCCCCGTTCTTCGTGCCGAGTAACATCATCAATATGATCTCCGGTCATGTTTCCATCATGTATGGGCTTAAAGGTCCGAACATTGCGTTGGTTACTGCCTGTGCGACCGGCACGCACAGCATCGGTGATGCGGCGCGCCTCATTGAATATGGCGATGCGGATGTCATGATTGCAGGTGGCGCCGAAATGGCGACCTCTCCATGCGGTCTGGGCGGTTTTGCATCAGCTCGCGCACTTTCTACCCGTAATGATGATCCGGAAACTGCCAGTCGCCCATGGGATCAGGACCGTGACGGTTTCGTCCTTAGCGATGGTGCCGGTGTGATGGTGGTTGAGGAGTACGAGCATGCCAAGGCCCGCGGCGCCAAGATCTACGCCGAGGTGGTCGGTTATGGCATGAGCGGTGATGCCTTCCACATGACCCTGCCTGCCAAGGGCGGTGAAGGTGCCAGCCGCTGCATGAACAACGCTCTGCGTAACGCTGGCGTGAATCCCGATCAGGTCAACTACATCAATGCCCACGGTACCTCGACGCCAGCCGGCGATGTGGCCGAGACCGATGCCGCTAAGGCGACCTTCGGTGATCACGCATATAAATTGGCGATGAGCTCTACCAAGTCGATGACCGGTCACCTGTTGGGTGCCGCCGGTGGTGTCGAGGCGATCTTTACCGCTCTGGCGGTTAGCGATCAGGTGGCGCCCCCGACCATAAATATCTTTAACCAGGATCCGGCGTGTGATCTGGACTATGTTGCCGGTACCGCACGTGAGATGGAGATCAACTACGCGCTCTCCAACTCATTCGGCTTTGGTGGTACCAATGCCACACTGGTGTTGGCTAAACCTGAGTAACAGCCGAAATAGATATGGATATCAGACCGGGCCAAATGCCCGGTCTTTTTTTGTCGGCTGCTTCAATGAACTTAATGCCAATCCCCGCTAGAATGTCCAAAAAGAATTACAGGAACAGTCGACAGTGATCCTGATTAACGGGGTAGCACAGGATAATATCAAGGTAACGGATCGCGGCCTTCACTATGGTGATGGTCTGTTCGAGACGATTGCCGTTCATCATGGACATCCACTGCTTTGGCGGGCACACATGGAGCGCCTG
>JBEPXU010000317.1:0-2760 GCA_041641735.1 Ectothiorhodospiraceae bacterium | reverse complement strand
CCTTCCCCTCGATGAACTGCGCGGTCTCAGTGAGGTCTTTGGCCGGATCAAGGAGGATTACGTCGAGGATGTGGATGACAAAAAGCTGCTTGAAGGGGCTATTCGCGGCATGCTTGCCAGCCTCGACCCGCACTCGGCCTATCTGGATAAGGATGAGTTCAAGGAGCTGCAGGTCGGCACCACCGGTAAATTTGGCGGTCTGGGTATCGAGGTGACCATGGAGGATGGCTTCGTTAAGGTCGTTACTCCCATTGACGATACCCCGGCGATGCGTGCTGGCGTTAAGGCAGGCGATTTGATCATTCGCCTGGATGATACGCCGGTTAAGGGGATGTCCCTCGGGGACGCGGTGAATATGATGCGCGGCGAGCCGGACACGGCTATTACTCTGACCATCGTGCGTGAAGGGGTGCAGAAGCCGCTGGTTATCACCGTTACCCGTGACATTATCAAGGTGGAAAGCGTCAAGAGCCGTATGCTGGAGAAGGGCTTCGGCTATGTCCGTATCACCAACTTCCAGACCGGCACCGGCGAGGATGTTCATAAGGCGATTCGCGATCTGAAGCAGCAGAGCGAGGACGGGTTGTCCGGTCTGGTGCTGGACCTGCGAAACAACCCCGGCGGCGTGCTCGGTGCCGCAGTCAGTGTTTCCGATGCCTTCCTGCGTAAAGGCAAGGTTGTCTATACCGAAGGGCGGGCAGACGACTCCGAGCTCGACTTTAACGCCACGCCGGATGATATCCTGGACGGGGCGCCGATGGTGGTGCTGGTCAACGGCGGTTCTGCCTCCGCTTCGGAGATCGTGGCCGGTGCCCTGCAGGATCACAAGCGTGCCATCATCATTGGCTCGCGAACCTTCGGCAAGGGCTCGGTGCAGACCATCTTCCCGATGAGTAATCAGAGCGCGGTGAAGATCACCACGGCCCGTTACTTCACCCCTTCCGGCCGCTCCATCCAGGCCGAAGGCATTGAGCCGGACATCAAGGTGGAGCCACTGAAGGTTGCCAAGGTCGACAATAACGGTTTCGAATTACTCAAGGAGGCCGACCTGAGCGGTCACCTCGTGAACGGCAATGGCGAGCATAAGACCGAAGCATCCAAGAAAAAGGGTGATGCAGAAGAGTCCCTGGTGGATAGCGATTACGTACTCTACGAGGGGCTGATCCTGCTCAAGGGACTGACGATTCTGCAGAACCGCAGCGGGGAGTAATGACACACTTCCGTTTCTGGCGCCGTGCCCTATTCGCTCTGCTGGCCACGACAGCCAGCATGGGTGCCTGGGCACAGGAGGGGCAACCACCGCTGCCGTTGGTCAGTCTGATTATCGACGATCTCGGTGATCGGCTTGGCGATGGACTCAAGGTGACCGCCCTGCCCGGGCCGGTCACCTGCGCCATTCTTCCAAAGACCACCTTTAGTCGGCGTCTGGCCCAGGCGGCGCACGCCAATGGCAAGGAAGTGATGCTGCATCAGCCGATGCAGGCGGTAAATGGCAAGGCGATGGGGCCGGGTGGCATGGGTCTGCATATGACCCGGCAGGCAATGCTAGAAACCCTCAAGGCGAATTTGGCATCGGTGCCCTACGCGCGTGGCATTAACAATCACATGGGAAGCCTGTTGACGCGCCACCCCGGCTTTATGGCCTGGTTTATGGCAGCTATCCAGCGTCAGGGTGAGCTCTATTTTGTCGACAGCACGACCACCGCCGCCTCGGTGGCGCAGCGTATCGCCTATGAGTATCAGTTGCCTAATACGCGGCGGAATATCTTTTTGGATAATGACCGTGATGAGGCGCAGATCATCCATCAGTTCGTGCGCCTGATTCAACGAGCCCGCAGCCGGGGACATGCGCTGGCGATCGGCCACCCCTACCCCGAAACCCTGCATGTCCTCTCCCGCCTGCTGCCGTATATGGAGCAGTTCGGGGTTAAGCTGGTGCCGGTCTCCGAATTAATCGCCTACAAAAACTCGCGGAGGGAACAATTATGGCAAGCGTCCTTGTCCCCCTTGCACAAGGGTGTGAAGAGCTTGAAGCGGTAACCATCATCGACCTGTTGGTGCGGGCCGGTGTTGAGGTGGTTTCGGCAGGGCTTGAACCCGGCCCGGTGACGGCCTCACGGGGCGTGGTATTGGTGCCCGATACGACCCTGGACGAGGCCCTCAAGCGTGATTACGACATGGTGGTCCTGCCCGGCGGCATGCCGGGTGCCGAGAACCTGGATAACGACCCCCGCGTCCATGAACTGTTACGCAAGATGGCCGACAGCGGCCGTTATACCGCTGCGATTTGCGCCGCGCCGAAGGTCCTGGCCAATGCCGGTCTTCTGGCGGGTAAAAAGGCCACCAGTTTTCCCGGCTTTGTCGACAAGATGGAGCTGTCTGATGTGGACTATCTGCAGGAGGCGGTGGTGCAGGATGGCAAGATCATTACCTCACGCGGTCCTGGGACAGCGATGGACTTTGCCCTGTCCCTGGTAGAGCTTCTGGTCGGTAAGGAGAAGCGCGACGAGGTCGAGGCGAAGTTGCAGCGACCAGTGTAGGAGCGACCGTCCCGGTCGCGATTGCTTAGGCCTCTCGCCAAGGCGCGGAGACGCAAAGGGTATGCATCAGGTTAACTCCGATGGTGTTGCGCCGTTGCGAGAAATGCCCTTCGCGACGGGGAGCGTCGCTCCTACATGTCGCCCTTTTTGTCATTGACCACGTCGAACTCCCCATCGTGATAGCTGATATCACAGCAAAGCACCTGCATCGTTTCGTTTA
>JBEPXU010000316.1:0-2763 GCA_041641735.1 Ectothiorhodospiraceae bacterium | reverse complement strand
CGACCGCTCCTACGGCAAACTCGAGCCTGTAGGAGCGACGGTCCCCGTCGCGATATGGTTGATATGAACGGACCACCGAGCCTCGATGTCCTGTGCACTCTGTGACACCAAATCATCGCGGCCGTGACGACCGCTCCTACGACAAACTACAAGCCCTGTAGGAGCGACGGCGGACGGCATGTTCCAGACGCTGTCGAGCACCGCCATCCATGGCGGCGTCCCCGTCGCGGTTAGTGATTCAAAACCCGCGAGAGAAACTCTTTCGTTCGACTCTGCTGTGGTTGGTCGAGGATCTGCTCCGGCGCTCCCTGCTCCAGAATCGCCCCTTTGTCCAGGTAGATGATGCGATCCGCCACCTCGCGGGCAAAACCGATCTCATGTGTGACCACCAGCATGGTCATTCCCTCATCAGCCAGTTCGCGCATCACATCCAGCACCTCGCCAATCATCTCCGGGTCCAGCGCCGAGGTCGGCTCATCGAACAGCATCAACTGCGGCTCCATCGCCAGCGCCCGGGCGATGGCCACACGCTGCTGTTGTCCGCCAGAGAGCTGGGCGGGGTACTTCTGTGCCTGGTCGGCAATGCCCACCCGCTCCAGCAGGCGCATCGCATTGGCATTCGCCTCCGCCGCATTTTGTTCACGCACCTTGATCGGGGCCAGGGTAATGTTCTCCAGCACGGTGCGATGAGGGAAGAGGTTAAAGTGTTGAAAGACCATCCCGGTTTGACGACGAATGGCGCCAAGCGCAGTGGTATTCCTGCTTGCCGCTTCCAGTCGCTTATCCCCGACGCTTATCGAGCCCTGCTGAAAGGCCTCCAGACCGTTAATGCAACGGATCAGGGTCGACTTGCCTGAACCGCTGGCGCCGATGATCACCACCACCTCGCCGCTCTCCACGGCGAGGTTTACATTATCCAGTACACGGTTTGTACCGAACCATTTACTGACACCCTGTAGTTCCACCAGTGTCGCCATTATCCACTCCCCGCCATTTTTCGACGCTCGTACCAGCGCAGCAGCAACGACAGACTCAGGGTGATCGCCAGATAGAGCAGCGCCACCATGGAATAGACTTCAAGCGCCGTGAAAGTGGAGGCGATGTAGATCTGCCCCTGGCGCACCAGCTCGCCTACACCGATCACCGAAAAGAGCGACGTGTCCTTAATGCTGACGATCGCCTGATTGCCCAGTGGCGGGATCATGCGTCGTAATGCCTGCGGCCAGACCACGTAATAAAAGCTCTGTTGTGGAGAAAGCCCCAGTGACAGGCCGGCCTCGCTCTGGCCTTTGCCGATGGACTGTACCCCGCCGCGGACGATCTCCGAGATATAAGCACCGGCATTGAGGGCGATAGCGGCAACACTGGCCGTGAGGGCATCGATAGGCCCACCGAGAATTTGTGGCAGACCGTAGAAGATAAACAGCACCTGCACCAGCACCGGTGTGCCGCGAAAGATTTCGATATAGGCCACAGCCGGCCAGCGCAGCAGGCGCGAGCGATTGAGGCTGAGCAGACCAAAAAGAATACCGACGAAAAAACCGATCAGCAGGCCGCCGAAAGAGATCGCCAGGGTATAGGGGATCCCCTTCAGCAGGTAGGGCAGGGAATCGAAGGCCGCCTGCCAGTCGAATTGAAAGCCGCTCTCAACCATGCGGTGATGGTAACACGACAGGCTAATGCATTCTTTTGTGCACTATTGAAGAATCGCGACCGGGACGTTCGCTCCTACGTCAGGCACGTACACTGTAGGAGCGACGGTCCCCGTCGCGATTGGCAGCCTCCCACAAAGGTGTAAAGGCCTGACCACTATGAGCTGCGCGCGCTTTTCCTCTTGGCGAGGAAACTTATTGCGGCGGTTCCCCAAACCACTTTTCGTAAATCGTCGCATAGGTTCCATCCTTGCGCATCGCAGCAAGGGCGGCATTGACCTTCTCGCGCCATGGACTGCCTTCAACCAGGGCAATGCCGTACTGCTGTCCCTCATAGAGCGGGCCAACGGTCTTCACCCTGCCGCGTCCGCGGGTTTTGGCAAAATAACTGACGTTGGGCGCATCATAGAGCACGGCATCCACACTGCCGGCAATGAGGGCCATATACATATCGGCACTGTCAGGATAGGGCACAATCTCCGCCTGGTTACCGATGCGCTTTTGCAAAAAGTCGTAGCTGGTACTGCCAATCTTGCAGGCAACACGTTTGCCACGCAGGGCATCGATATCCCGGGTCTTATCGTCACTGAGCGGTAGCAGCAACCGTAGGCCCGAGTCGTAGTAGGGGGCAGAGAAGTCGACGATCTTCTCCCGTTTGTCGGTAATGGTAATCCCGGCAAGGGCGATATCCACGTTCCCTGTCTGTAGAGCCGGAATAATACCGTTGAAACTCATGGTCTGCAGTGTGTAAGTGAAACCGGCCCGCTTGGCCACCTCGCGCAGGATATCCATGTCGAAGCCGACCATCTCTCCCGATTCCCGATCCATCATCTCGAAGGGGACGAAGCTCGGGTCAGTCACAGCACGCAGAACCGGTTTCTCCTCGGCTATTAACAGCAGCGGTAGCAGAAGCAGGGCGAAGGCGGCAAAGAGTGCCAGCAGAGTGTGTCGTTGCATCAGTACACCTGTTTCGTTCGAGCGTTAGACGGCGATGTGCTGCTGCCAGATCACAACCCCGGAGAAAAGCAGTGTGGCGGCAAGCGCAGCGGCGGTAAGGGCAGCGAAGAGCATGGGTAGGCGATCACGATGCACCAACCACTGGCTGGCAGCC
>JBEPXU010000315.1:0-2782 GCA_041641735.1 Ectothiorhodospiraceae bacterium | reverse complement strand
CCCCACGACCCACCGCGGCCAGCGAACAACAGTGGAGCAAACAGCAAATCTGGTTCTGGGAAGCAAGACATGCTTTGCGCAAAGGGCAATATCTACGCTTTAACCACTATGCTTCCAAACTGCGTGACTACCCACTCTACCCGTACCTTGTCTACTGGCGACTGAAACAACAGTTACCCCGGGCCTTGCCCCTGAGTATCGAGGCATTCCTGCAGCGTTATGCTGATACGCCACTGGCGCCGTTGCTCCGTGAAGGCTGGCTGTTACAGCTTGCCAGGCAAGGCAGGTGGCAAGAATATCTTCAGTTTTATAAACAAAGCGACAGCGCGGCGCTGCGTTGTTATTACCACTACGCCCAGTACAAGACAGACGATGTTACATCCGCCTGGCTGGGTGCGCTCAAAATGTGGCAGGTCGGCACCTTTCAGGACGAAGCATGCGATCCACTGTTCGTCGCCTGGCAAAAGGGAGGAGGCCTAACGCACGAACTTCGCTGGAAACGTATCGGACTGTTACTCGATAATGGCAATGCAACGCTTGCCCGACACATTGCTGCCCCCCTGGACCACGCAGACCGTGCGCTCATTCACTTGTGGAGTCGTGCCTATCACCGCCCTGCCCTGCTTCAGAGCAAACGACTACAGCAGGATAATGCCACAAACCGCCGTATCATCTTTCATACCCTGCGCTACCGTGCCTACCGCGCACCCCGCCGTACCGATGCACTTTGGCGCGCCATGCAATCAAGGTACAGTTTCAGCACAGCACAACAAACGGCCATCACCCGCGCACTTGCCGTTGGATATACCTATGCCAACAACCCCCGTGCCCTGCAATTGTTCTACCAGCTGCCGACAGAGGAACGCGATACCGAGGTCTGTAACCACGCCCTTCGCATTGCCCTGCGAACCCGTCACTGGGGCGATGCTCTGGCCTGGCTGGCGGTGACGCCCGACGGCCAGAATCGATCCAGCCGCGCCCAGTACTGGCGGGCCCGCATCTACGAGGAGATGGGATTTCCCGAAACAGCGCGATACTTCTATAAAACCATCAGCAGGGAACCGGGCTACTATGGCTTTCTGGCGGCAGACCGGCTTCAGATGCCCTACAACCTTGGCCACGACAAACTTCATGTTGACTCGCGGGTATACGCCCGCGTTGTCGATCGTGCCGACACTCAGCGCGCCATCGAACTTTATAAACTGGGTCTTAAAGGTTCTGCCAGGCGCGAATGGCAGCTCGCCCTCACCACGATGGGCAACGATGAGAGGCTGGCGGCCAGCAAACTGGCCCACGACTGGGGCTGGGAGGATCGCGCCCTGCTAACACTGGCCGATGCCGATCACCCGCGCGATCTCAGCATCCGCTTTCCCCTCAGTTACAATCAGGCGGTCCAGCGTGAAGCAAAGCGCCGCGCCATCGACCCAGCCTGGATCTATGCCGTAGTGCGCCAGGAAAGCGCCATGATGCCCCATGTTGAATCCCATGTCGGTGCGCTGGGACTGATGCAGATCATGCCCCAGACCGGCCGACAGATCGCCCGCGAACTGCGGCTAACACAACCCAGTCGGCGCCAGTTACTCCACCCGAAGACCAATATCCGTTTCGGTAGCTACTACCTGCGCAAGGTATTACATGAATTTGATGACAACCCCGCTCTCGCCACTGCGGCCTACAATGCCGGACCGCACCGTATCCGCAAGTGGTCGCCCAAAAACGGCGTGATGGATGCCGATATCTGGGTAGAGACCATCCCCTATGATGAAACCCGCGATTATGTGCGTCTGGTCATGGCCTATTCGGTTTATTATGACCGGCGCCTCAATCGCCCCATCAAACGTCTCCGCGAGAGGATGCCACCGGTAAGCTGATCGACTGCAGTCACGTTGTGCCGTACTACACTTATCATCACCACCAACGAAAAGGAGCGCGTGATGGCGGAACTTGGCCATGTCGTTTTCTATGTGCGTGATCTGGAAAAAAGCAGCGCGTTCTACCGCGATGTCGTTGGCCTGAATGAGATAGGCCAAATCTTCCAAGGGCGCGGAGCTCTCTTCAGCGGCGGGCGTACCCACCATGAGCTGTTGCTGATCCAGGTCGACAACGCCCCCGGGCCGTTACAGGGCAATCGCATCGGCCTCTATCACGTCGGTTGGAAGATTGGCGATACACTCGACGATCTGCGCGGCGCACTGAAACGGGCGGAGAACTTCGATTGCCAGATCGATGGCCTCTCCGATCATACCGTCAGTCAAAGCCTCTACCTGCGCGACCCTGACGGCAACGAGGTGGAGCTCTACGTCGATGACCCGAATTACGACTGGGATGAAAGCGACGACTGGATGGAAGCGCCGGTCGAAAGGCTTGAACTCTAAACCCCCTCTAGCGCGGCCGGGTATAGATCGCACCGTTACCGGTTAAACCGCCTGCCACAACATCAACAGTGCCATCGCCGTGCACCGTATTCAGTGGAGTGTTGGGGTTGAAATACTCCTGGCTCCAGCTCACCCCGTCGGCGCTGCTCAGAATCGTGCCGTTGGTACCACTGGCCAGATAGAGCCCACCGTCAAAATAGACATCCTGCAAATCGGCGAGCATACCGGTGGCCCTTTTGCTCCAGTTCAAACCGTCGGGGCTGGTAAGAACGGTACCGTTATCCCCCACCACCACGAACTGATCCGCTGCCCAGACCACGGCCCTGAGGGTGTTCAGCGTGAGCCCGTTTCCCCGGCGGGTCCAGTTATCCGCATCGGGACTGGTCAGGATCAATCCGTTCTGTCCG
>JBEPXU010000314.1:0-2783 GCA_041641735.1 Ectothiorhodospiraceae bacterium | reverse complement strand
AGACCCTTGCCGACAACGGTGCGCGCGGTCTGACTTTGCAACTCACCGCTCAGTGAAAGCAGGGCACGTGCATGGCCCATCTCCAGATCGCCATTCTCCAGCATGCGTTTTACATCCTCGGTCAGGCTGAGCAGGCGTAACAGGTTGGAGACAGAGGCTCGGGAACGGCCCACGGCATCGGCTGTCTGCTGATGAGTCAGACCGAACTCCTCGATCAATCGATGCAGCGCCATCGACTCTTCCATCGGGTTGAGCTCTTCACGCTGGATATTCTCGATAAGCGCCAGGGCCATGGCGGCCTGATCGGGCACATCGCGAATAACGGCGGGTATTTCATGCAATCCGGCCAGCTGTGCAGCGCGCCAGCGACGCTCACCGGCGATAATTTCGTATTTGTCCGCTGTTACCGGACGTACCACGATGGGTTGCACAACCCCCTGGGCACGGATGGAGTTGGCCAGCTCTTCCAGCGTATCGGGGTGCATATCCACACGAGGCTGATAGACACCCCGCTGCAGCATTTCGACCGGGATCTTACGCAAAAGCCCATCGGCCTCGGCCTGCGCCGCCATCTCTTCACTATCCTGGCCCGGCGCTGCCGCAGCACTGCTGCCAAGCAGTGCATCCAAACCCTTACCCAGTCCTCGTTTTTTCGCTGCCATTACATTTATCCAATCAAATCCAAAGCGACTCACCGCAAAGCTCACCGCGTCCTGCTCTCGCTCCTCACCTACCTCCGTGTAGGCGAAGGCGCAAAGGGCGCTAAGAAAAACTTCTCTTTTACGGTTGCTGAAAACTTATCCTCTCACCTACATAGAGGCAACCACCTGAAATAGTGGCACTTCAGCGTATCGTGAGAATCTGCTCTAACTCTGTGGCTGCTTTATCGAGCAATAATTTGAGCCACGGGTTGAGAGCGTCAAACGCGGCCATCAGCAGTTAACATTCACCTTCGCGTTCTTTGCGCCTCTGCGGTGAAGTTTCCGTCAAACCGCCTCTTTCTGTTGTTCGCCGGTGCGGCGCAGGATCTCACCGGCCAGGGCCAGATAGGCCACTGCGCCACGGGAGGTCCGGTCATATTTCAGTGCCGGCATGCCGTGGCTGGGGGCCTCGGCCAACCGCACATTACGCGGGATGACGGTACGGTAGACCTTGTCACCGAAATGCATAATCAACTGGCCGGAGACGTCGGTGGAGAGATTGTTTCGCGGATCATACATCGTGCGCAGCAAGCCCTCGATCTCCAGGCTGGGATTGACCGATCCCTGAATCTGTTCGATGGTGTCTAGCAGGGCCGAAAGCCCCTCCAGCGCATAGTATTCGCACTGCATCGGTATCATCACCGAATCGGCTGCCACCAGGGCGTTGAGGGTCAACATATTCAACGATGGGGGGCAATCGATGAGGATAAAGTCGTAGTTCTCGCGAATCGGCTCCAGCGCCTTGGTCAGCCGCTGCTCCCGCGCCACCATCATGTTCATCAACTCCACCTCGGCGGCAGTCAGGTCGCCGTTGGTTGGCAATACGTCGTAGCTGGAGGCATCGGCATGAACAATTGCCTCTGTGGCCGGCGTCTTCCCCAGCAGTACGTCATAGCTGCTGACCTGCAGTTCGTCTTTATCGACACCGCTGCCGACCGTGGCATTACCCTGTGGGTCAAGATCCACCACCAGCACTTTGCGCTTGGTCGCCACCAGCGAGGCACCGAGATTGATGCAGGTGGTGGTCTTTGCGACACCACCCTTCTGGTTCGCCACTGCGATGATTTTGCCCATATTTCGTTTACTCCCCACTACTGACTGTCCGCTGTCGATGCTCTTGACCGATTCGCAGCAGGTGACGCTGCTCCTGTTCCAGCCCCGGCACCTTCAACGGGATCACCTCAATCAGGCGAAAGCCCGGCGGCAGCATGGCCAGCTCCTCTTCGGGAACGGCCCCTTTCATTGCCAGAAACTCCCCAATCGGGGTTAACAGGTGGCGGGAACTTGTCAGGATATCAGTAACCGAGGCAAAAGCGCGAGTAATTATGCAATCAAACAGCCGATCCGTGTGGTACTCCTCCACCCGGGCATGCACGACCTCCACATTCTCCAGCCCAAGCTGCGCCTTTGCCTGCACCAGAAAACGGGTCTTTTTACTATTGGTATCCAGCAGTTCGAACTGCCGCTCTGGGAAAACCAGGGCAAGCGGAATGCCCGGCAGGCCGCCACCGGTACCCACATCGATAATGCGCTCGCCACAGAGGTGGGGTACCACCGCCAGCGAATCGAGCAAGTGGCGGGTCACCATCTGCTGCGGGTCGCGTATCGCGGTGAGATTATAGGCCTTGTTCCACTTTTGCAGCAGGGCCACATAGTCCAGCAGTCCCTGACGGACCGGGGCCGGAAGGTCCAGCTTCAGTGCCTCCAGGCCCCTATCCAGTTGTGTCGCCAGATGGTTGCTCAAGTTATGTACGATTCCTTCATTTTGCCGTTGCCGCGTCGGTCATGGCATCCAGTGCAGCGGTCATTTTCTTCACGATCTCGCCCCGGTCCATTATACCGTGACGCCGGGCGATATAGGCCGGGTCATTGTAGCCCAGCCACACCTTGCCCTCTGCATCCTTCCACGCCAACGCCTTCATCGGCAGATCGATACCGGCGGTCTGGGCGCTGGTAAAGAAGTGGCTGCCCAGCTTCGGATTACCAAAAAGTAAAAGCTCAGTGGGACGCAGCTCGATGCCCACCCGTTTCGCGCCGGCACTGTGGCTCCAGCGGGTGACGATGGTCACGCCCTTCTTTTTC
>JBEPXU010000313.1:0-2789 GCA_041641735.1 Ectothiorhodospiraceae bacterium | reverse complement strand
CATCCCCGCTGAACTCCTCCTCGAGGAAGTGGCGCATACCCATCACCTCGCTGACGACAAGACCGGCGGTCACACCCTTGTGCCGCATGACCAGAACGCGGCTGTGGCGATCCATCTTGGATACCTTGCCGAAGATGAAACCGTTCAAATCGAGGATCGGTAATAGATTACCCCGGACATTGGCAACACCACGCACCCACTGTCTGGCCCCGGGTATTTTGCTCAGGCTGACACTGGTAAGGATCTCGACGACCTGCTCCATCGGCACAATCAGCGGCAGCTCACCGAGTTTGAGACCGACCCCATCGATGGTCGTTTTGACCTCAATCTGCTGCGGCAGGGCATGTGCATGCTGTCGACTGCGCTGATCCAGTTCGTACAGGAGTACTATTGGCGGTTGCGATGTTTTATCGGCCATGGCTGGCATGTCTCTTAAAACCTGATGGGGTTTACAACAGACTATTTACCTTCTCGACCAGTACCGCCTCTTCGACAGGCTTGGTCAGGTAATCCTTTGCACCCTGGCGAAGACCCCAAACGCGGTCAGTCTCCTGATCCTTGGTGGTAACGATAATGATCGGGATATCGCTGGTCTCGCCATCCTTGCTCAATTGACGAGTTGCCTGAAAACCGTTCATTCCCGGCATCACCACATCCATCAGAATGAGGTCCGGCTTATTGGCTTTGGCCGCAGCAATACCGTCTTCACCATTTTCTGCGGTCATCACTGAGTGACCCATCTTTTCGAGAATGGAAGAGAGTATGTGAATTTCAGTTGGCGAGTCATCGACAATCAAGATTTGCGCCATTGTTATTCTCCTGCAAAAGTCTGTTATTAAATCCTTGCCTCACCGCAGCTGGCAAAATACGGGAGACATGTTGCGTATACCTGCAAAGTCAGTATTTACCCTTTGCGCGCATGCTGCTCAATCGCCCCAAGCAGTTCTTCTTTCGTGAATGGTTTGGTCAGATACTGTTCAGAGCCCACAATACGCCCGCGCGCACGGTCAAATAGCCCGTCCTTGCTGGACAGCATGATCACCGGGGTATCCTTGAATTTCTGGTTGTGCTTAATGAGGGAACAGGTTTGGTAACCATCCAGACGGGGCATCATGATATCGACAAAGATAATATCCGGATTGTGGTCGGTGATTTTCGACAAGGCTTCAAAACCGTCATTGGCGGTAATCACCTCGCAGCCCTCTTTTTTCAGCAAGGTCTCGGCAGTCCGCCGGATCGTCTTACTATCGTCGATCACCATGACCTTGAGGCCCTGCAACCCTGTTGCTGCCGCTTCGCTAGTCACGTATCCCCCATCATTATCATCTGCACACAGTTTGTCAGGTTAAAGTACCACTTAACGTAGCTCTTGTATCTTAGCGATATTTAACACATTTCTTAACTATAAGCTATAAGTTAGTGGCATTTATAGGACAAATACCCAAAAACACGCCCTCAGTGGCCCCAAATGCCCGGCAAGAGGCTCTGCCATCCCTGCAATTTCTGCTAGAGTACCGCAGTTGGCCGCCAAGAGCACCCTCTTGCCCATTACACTTCTGAAGGACATAGCATGCCAATTACCATCGGCGTCATCATGGACCCTATCGGGTTAATCACGTACTACAAGGACAGTACGCTGGCGATGCTTCTCGCCGCACAACGCCGCGGCTGGGCCCTGCACTACATGGAGATGGGCGATCTTTATATGGAGGATGGGGTGGCCATGGCCCGGATGCGCCCCATTGAGGTCCATGCCGATGAAACGCACTGGTATGACCTGGGTACGCCAGAGGCCCGTCCCCTGCACACCCTCGATACCATTCTCATGCGAAAGGACCCTCCTTTTGACATGGAATATATCTACGCCACCTATATGCTCGAACAGGCGGAACGCCAGGGCACCCTGGTCGTCAACCGGGCCCGCAGCCTGCGGGATGCCAATGAGAAGGTCTTTACCAGCCACTTCCCGCAGTGTACCCCGCCCACCCTCATCTCAAGACGTGCCGACCAGCTACGTGAGTTCGTCCAGCAGCATGGAGAAACCATCCTTAAACCGCTTGAAGGGATGGGGGGCGCCTCGATCTTCAAAACCGCCCCCGGCGATCCCAACACCAGCGTTATCATCGAGACCCTGACCCAATACGGCAGCCGTTTTGCCATGGCCCAGCGTTTCATCCCCGAGATCAGCGAGGGCGATAAGCGCATCCTGCTCATCGATGGTGAACCGGTACCCTATGCACTGGCTCGCGTACCGGCCAAGGGTGAACTACGCGGAAATCTCGCCGCAGGCGGAGAGGGTGTGGGGGTTGAGCTCAGCGAAAGAGACTACTGGATCTGTCAACAGGTCGCCGACACACTGCGCGAGATGGGACTGCTGTTTGTCGGCCTGGATGTCATTGGCGATTTCCTCACCGAAATTAACGTAACCAGCCCAACCTGTATCCGCGAACTTGACCGCCAGTATGATCTCGACATCGGTGCTCAACTGATGGATGCTATCGAAAAACACCTAAATTAAAGATGAGTAAGCACTTACCTTCTTATTTGCCCGCGCTCTTCCTGCTCTTGCTGGCAGGCTGTACGCCCTCCCCGGAATCTCACACCGTGACCGATGAGGCATTCTCACGGCCACTCGAATTGACCTTGATCGGCCTGCCCGCCACACAGGCAGAGGCAGCGGCGCAAAGTGCCATTGAGGATCTTCAGTTTATCGCCGAGGTCTCCCACCCCTGGAAACCCGGTCCATTGGGACGCACCAACCAGTTACTCGCACTTAAGGCGGAATTCTC
>JBEPXU010000312.1:0-2791 GCA_041641735.1 Ectothiorhodospiraceae bacterium | reverse complement strand
GGCGACAATGGGAGCACCGCCTGTACCGGTACCGCCCCCCATTCCGGCAGTGATGAACACCATATCAGCACCGGCAAGCGCCTCTTCAATGCGGTCACGATCCTCCATCGCTGCCTGGCGTCCAATATCAGGATTGGCACCTGCACCCAACCCCTTGGTGATATGGGTACCGATCTGAATCACGCTTCGGCTGCTGGCTTTTTCCAGGGCCTGTGCATCGGTGTTGGCACAGATAAAATCCACGCCTTCGATGCTTTCGCAGACCATGTGCTCAACGGCGTTACCACCGCCACCGCCGACACCGACAACCTTGATTACGGCGCTTTGGCTTTTGTTATCCATCAGTTCAAACATACCACACCTCCTCACTCTCAGACGGGCCGATCCCGCCCAGTTTAAATTTGTTAGAAATTACCTTGAAACCAGCTTTTCATTCGCTGCATTACCGTTTTCATGCCGCCGGGCGCATTCAGCTCGCTCATCCCCGGTCCCCGGTTGTGCTGGCCAAACAAAAGCAGGCCAACGCCGGTGGCGTAAATCGGATTACGCACCACATCCACCAGTCCGCTCACACCTTGAGGAAGACCCAAACGAACCGGCATGTGAAAAATCTCTTCAGCCAGCTCAACACCGCCTTCCATCTTGGCGGTGCCGCCGGTCAATACAATTCCTGCGGCACAGATATCCTCATAACCGCTTCGCCGTAGCTCAGCCTGTACCAGGGTAAAGAGTTCCTCGTAGCGAGGTTCCACAACCTCGGCCAGTGTCTGTCGTGCAAGTCGACGAGGGGCCCTGTCACCCACACTGGGTACTTCAATGGTTTCATCTGCATTAGCCAGTTGCGTCAGGGCGCAGGCGTACTTGATTTTGATGTCCTCAGCATTTTGCGTCGGTGTACGCATCGCGACCGCGATATCGTTGGTTACCTGATCACCGGCTATCGGAATCACTGCGGTATGACGTATTGCCCCCTCGCTGAACACCGCGATATCAGTGGTACCACCACCGATATCCACCAGACAGACACCCAGCTCCTTTTCGTCCTCACTGAGCACCGAATGGCTTGAGGCAAGTTGTTCCAGGATGATGTCATCCACATCCAGACCACAACGTCTGACACATTTGATAATGTTCTGCGCGGCACTGACCGCACCGGTCACAAGGTGCACCTTTGCCTCCAGGCGAACACCGGACATACCGACCGGCTCCCTGATGCCTTCCTGGTTGTCGATAATGAACTCCTGCGGTAGCACATGCAGGATCTTCTGATCTGCCGGAATCGCCACCGCACGCGCCGCATCGATAACCCGCTCCACATCACCGTGGGTTACCTCCTTATCGCGTATCGCAACAATGCCGTGAGAGTTAAGACTCTTGATATGGCTTCCCGCGATCCCGGCGTAGACCGAATGAATCTGACAACCTGCCATCAATTCAGCCTCTTCGACAGCACGCTGTATCGACTGCACCGTTGACTCGATGTTGACCACCACCCCTTTTTTCAGCCCGCGGGATGGGTGCGAACCGATGCCGATAATCTCAACCTCGTTTTCCGCGTTGATCTCACCCACAATCGCTACGACCTTGGAGGTACCGATATCCAGCGCAACGATCAGGTTTTTTTCCAGCTTTTTCGACATATCCTATTTCCCCTCCGAGCTAGGCCGTCGCATTGCCATCACGCCAGCGAACAGCAAAGCCGTTGGTGTAACGCAAATCAACACTGTCGATTTCATCCAGGCGCGGCTGTAAAACCTTGGTATAAACACGTACAAATCGCATTAAACGCTCTTCACTGTCATTACGGCCGAGTCGTAGCTGGATACCGTTATCCAATGCCAGGCTCCAGGCTCGACGTTGATCCAGCGTTAGATGTGAAATCCGTAGATTCAGTGGTGCCAACAAACCCTGCATCGCCTGATACTCCTTCATCAGGAGCTGGTGCGATTTTTTCGGACCACGAAACAGTGGCAGCCCCTTCCAGTGTTCGGCTTCCTTCACATCAAATATTTCGCCACGTTTATTCAGCAGGCCCCCTTGACTCCAACGGGCAACCGCATGCTGCTCATTAAGGCGTACCAACAGTGCATCCGGCCACGCACGCCTCACTGAGGCTTTCTCCACCCAGGCAAGCGATTCAAGCTGTTTGCGTATCGCATCCACATTGACACGCAGAAAGCCGCCCTGAACATAGGGCAGAACCGCCTGACGAATTGTCCCCTCACTCAGGTGCTTCACGTTGTTCTCGATGCGCACAGTTTTCACCGGCAGTGTCGACGGGTTCATCACCCAGAGACCACCCCAAACCACCGCGCCCAGAACGGAGAGCACAAGCGACACCTTTGGCAACATATGCCAGGCACTGCCCTGCTTCTTTTCCGTTATGACGTGGCGTGTAGCGCCTTTTCTTGGCTTAGCCATTAACCCTCTCCAAGCTACCTTCAAGGATTTGCCAGACAAGTTCATCAAATTCGATCCCGGCTGTCTTGGCCGCCATGGGTACCAGAGAGTGATCGGTCATCCCCGGTAGGGTGTTGGCCTCAAGCAGATAGGGTTCACCCGCCTCACCGAGCAGGATGTCTATACGTCCCCAACCTTGGCATCCCAGCACATCAAAAGCCCGCATTGCCAACTGCTGCATCTCACGCTCTTTCTCATCAGACAATCCACATGGACAGAGATAAGCCGTATCGTCACTCAGGTACTTGGCCTCGTAATCGTAGAACTCACCTTTAGGCTCAATCTTCACCACCGGCAACGGCTGTCTGCCAAGAACGGCTACCGTATATTC
>JBEPXU010000311.1:0-2814 GCA_041641735.1 Ectothiorhodospiraceae bacterium | reverse complement strand
TTTCCCGCCGGAGGGCGGTCGCTTGCGTCGCTCCATCTTCACTGGTGGCTGCGGTTCGACCAGCAGTTCGCCGCTGATCGGCTCCATGGGGATCTTCTGCTCGATGTACTGCTCGATATCGCCCAGGGAGAAAGCGTACTCCTCGCAGGCAAAGCTAATTGCCTTGCCGCTGGCACCGGCACGGGCAGTGCGGCCGATGCGGTGGACGTAGTCCTCGGCATCCTGCGGCAGGTCGTAGTTGAACACATGGCTGACGTCAGGGATATGCAGGCCGCGGGCGGCGACATCGGTGGCCACCAGTACCGGGTACTCGCCTTTTTCGAATTCCATCAACAGGCGCTGGCGCTTTTTCTGCGGCACATCCCCGGAGAGGATGCCGCATTTGATGGCATTACCCTCCAGGTAGCCCCACACCCTTTCGCCGGCACGTTTGGTATTGACGAAGACGATGGCGCGTTGTGGTTGCTCTTGCTTGAGCAGGCCGAGCAGTAGAGGGATCTTCTCCTCCATCGCCGGATAGTAGACACTTTGATTGACCTTGTCGGCAGTGACCTGTTCGGCCTCGATCTCAACCGCTGTCGGGTTGTTCATGTGCTCGTAGGCCAGTTCGGTGACACGCAGCGACAGGGTGGCCGAAAAGAGCATGCTAAGGCGCTGTTCCGGCTTAGGCATACGGCGGAAGAGGTAGCGAATGTCCTTGATGAAACCCAGGTCGAACATGCGGTCAGCTTCATCGAGTACCATCACCTGCAGAGCCCGCAGGTCGAAGACGTGCTGCTTGAAGTAGTCGATGATGCGTCCAGGCGTACCGATGAGCACATCCACCCCCTCTGCCAGGGTGTTTCGCTGCTGCTCGTAGCCGGTACCGCCGTAGGCGAGGCCCAGTTTAAGCCCGGTGTGGCGGCCGAGGGTTTCGGCATCCTTGTGGATCTGAATTGCCAACTCACGGGTTGGAGCGAGCACAAGGGCACGGATCTGGTTGGGTTTTCGTTGTTCTTCGGCAGGGTGCTTGAGCAGGTGGCTGAACAATGCCACGAGAAAAGCGGCCGTTTTGCCGGTACCTGTCTGTGCCTGACCGGCAACATCCCGTCCATCCAGGGCGTGCGGGAGTGTTTCGGCCTGTATCGGCGTACAGTGGGAAAAACCTGTTTCTTCAATGCCTTGAAGCAGTTCTGCAGGCAGATTGAAGTCCCTGAAGCGGATGTCACTTAAATGTTTTTCACTCATAGTCGTTCAAGAATACCAAATTGAGCAAGGTTTTGGGCTTGAAATGACCGGCGTATTGGGCTCAAATGTCCGGCAAGAATAAATTTTGGCCCATGGCGCACCGATAGCCATGGAATCCGTCGAATGAGTGGAGGCACAACATTGAGCGACAAAATCGTATACGTAACCGACGATACCTTTGATGCCGAGGTTATCAATGCGGATGGCACCGTTCTGGTCGATTACTGGGCAGACTGGTGTGGTCCGTGCAAAATGATCGCACCCATCCTGGATGAGATTGCCGAGGACTATGCCGGCAAGCTGAAGGTCGTTAAGTTGAATATCGATGAAAACCCGAATACCCCGCCTAAGTTCGGCATTCGTGGTATTCCTACCCTGATGCTGTTCAAGGGTGGTAATGTTGAGGCAACCAAGGTGGGTGCGGTCTCCAAGTCCCAGCTGACGGCCTTTATCGACAGCAATCTGTAAGCGATTCAGGGACACAGTTATCGTCCGGCCCCTGGGGCTGGACGGTGGCGGTAACGGGTGGTAAAATCGCCCCAAATTCCAAGTAAGATTAATTAACCACTTCGCGTAACCCCCTTTCCGGCCCGGAGATTTTCTCGATCTTTTCCGGCCAACCAACCCAGTACTTAGGTCCTCGTCACCTGACATAATCCATCCAAAGTAGTATCTGTATAACGGCATACGGCAATGAACCTGACGGAATTAAAAAGAAAACCAGCATCTGAACTTCTAAAAGTCGCCGAAAAAATGGGCATCGACAATATTGCCCGTTCAAGAAAAGAGGCTGTCATTTTTGCCATCCTCAAGGCACATGCCAAGAGCGGGGAGGATATCTACGGCGATGGCGTTCTGGAAATATTGCAGGACGGCTTCGGTTTCCTCCGCTCGGCGGACAGTTCTTACCTGGCCGGGCCGGATGACATTTATGTCTCGCCCAGCCAGATTCGTCGTTTTAATCTGCGCACCGGGGACACCGTTTCCGGCAAGATTCGCCCCCCCAAGGAGGGCGAACGCTATTTTGCCCTGCTCAAGGTTGACAAGATCAACTATGAGCCGCCGGAAAATGCCAAGAACAAGGTTCTGTTCGAGAACCTCACCCCACTGCATGCCAACGAGCGCATGACCCTTGAGATGGGTAACGGCAGCACCGAGGATGTGACGGCCCGTATCATCGACCTGGCCTCGCCTATCGGTAAGGGCCAGCGCGGTCTGATTGTTGCCCCGCCCAAGACCGGTAAGACCATGATGCTGCAGAACATCGCGCAGTCGATTACCAGCAAGCATCCCGAGTGTTACCTCATCGTATTGCTCATCGATGAGCGTCCTGAGGAGGTGACCGAGATGGCCCGCTCCGTGCGCGGTGAGGTGGTCTCCTCTACCTTTGATGAGCCGGCCAACCGCCATGTGCAGGTCGCCGAAATGGTGATCGAAAAGGCCAAGCGTCTGGTCGAGCATAAGCACGATGTGGTGATTCTGCTCGATTCCATCACCCGTCTGGCCCGTGCCTACAACACCGTTATCCCCTCCTCCGGTAAGGTGCTGACCGGTGGTGTGGACGCCAATGCCCTGCACCGCCCGAAG
>JBEPXU010000310.1:0-2819 GCA_041641735.1 Ectothiorhodospiraceae bacterium | reverse complement strand
GTAGTGGCGCAGACGCACCGTACTGTCGTTGTTGATGCGAATCTCACGCGGCAAGGGGAGGTCGAGCGAATCGCACAGGTCCGCGACAAACATGTGGATGTCCGGCTCCTGCTCAGGTGTCAGGCACACCCCCCGGTAGCGGTTCTGCTGCAACGATAAAATCGGTTTGGCCAGAAGGAATAGCAGCATGAAACCGACGATGAAACTGAAAAGCTGTACCACCATCGCCAGCAGCGGATGGCCGACCAGGGCGGTGGCCCAGAGGGTAAACAGGGAGTAGTAAAACACCCCTGCCGACAGAATCAGCAGCAACAGCACATAGAACACCGTCAACGCCACCTCTAACGTGGCAGAGAGGTAAAGCAGCGGTTTGAAAAGGAAATTGCGTGGGCGTGGGGAGTATTTGTAAGGGGTTGTTCTGCCTGAATCGGTTTTACCCCCGGCGTCTTTTCTGGATGCGCCCTTTACCGCTTTGGGGCTGCGCTTTTGCTTTTCGCTCCCCGGCTTCTCCACCCCGGCAATGGCGCCCAGTTTGGCCAGCGAGACGACATACCGTTTCGCCTCCTCTTCCGAGGCCGTGCGTTTAAGGGTATGTTTTTTTTCGCCGGAGAATAGCATCTCCGCCTGTGCGGCACTGAGGCGCAGGCTGCGGCCCAGTGTTTCCCTGACCTTGGCCGGGTCAAAGCCCTCGCGGACCTGTCCGCGAAATACGACGCGATACTGCTCTGCTGTATCCATACAAGCCTTTATTTGTCAGTTGATGGCTCGCCATCCAAAGGTGCTTAAGCCTATAGGATGTGTTGTTCATGGACTCCCAAGCCCATCACAGTTTTATTATCACCGCATTGTGGCCTGCGCCACAAAACCGGGCGGCCAACTCCGCTGTGATGGTCTACTCTTATTAAAATAGTTTCAATCAATAATAAAGAAAGGTGCGCCATGCACGGCAAGGAGAGTGCTACATGACGCAGGCTCAGGCCGATACTGAAGCCTCATCCATCACAGGGATCTATCCCGGTATGACAAGAGAGAACGCGCTGCACGACTACCAGCGCATCCGTAGCGACAGTGAGGCCCTGTGCCGACCGTTGCAGGCGGAAGACTGTATTCTACAGAGCATCCCGCAGACCAGCCCACCCAAATGGCATATGGCCCATGTGAGCTGGTTTTTCGAGACCTTTCTGCTGCAGGAGTTTCTCCCCGGTTACCAGGCATACCACCCGCGCTTTCGTTACCTGTTCAACTCCTATTATGAGCAGGTCGGTCCGTTCCATCCACGCCCACAGCGAGGCATGCTCTCACGTCCCACGCTCGAGGAGGTCTACGCCTATCGCAGCTGGGTGGATGAGCACATGACCAATCTCATTCTCGATGTCACGGAAGAGAATTGGCCGGAGGTGGCGCTGCGTACCGCCATCGGCCTCAACCATGAACAGCAGCATCAGGAGTTGATGCTCACCGACATCAAGCACAACTTCTGGGTCAATCCACTCATGCCGGCCTATCGCGTCGACCTTCCCCGGAAAGTGGCCAATCCCGCTCCACTTTCCTGGTACGAATTTGAAGGGGGGCTGGGCAGTGTCGGCAGACAGGGTGCCGGCTTTGCCTATGATAACGAGTGGCCGCGCCATACCGTCTTCCTGCCCCCCTGGAGTATGGCCAACCGCCTGGTAAATAACGGTGAATATGCCGCCTTTATCGACGATGGCGGCTACCAGCGTCCCGAGCTGTGGCTTTCCGATGGCTGGGCGACAGTGCAAAGCGAAAAGTGGCGGGCCCCGCTTTACTGGCTCAAGCAGGAGGGACAGTGGTGGCACTTTACCCTGGCGGGTCTGCAACCGCTCGATGAGCAGGAACCGGTGGCACACCTCAGTTACTACGAGGCCGATGCCTATGCCCGCTGGGCCGGGCACCGTCTCCCCACCGAGCAGGAGTGGGAGCTGGCCGCGGCGGAGTTGCCGGTCGAAGGTAATCTGCGCGATACCGGCCGCCTACACCCGGCTCCGGCTGAAGGGGATGGGCTGCTGCAGTTCTTCGGCGACCTTTGGGAGTGGACCGCCAGCCCCTATACCCCCTATCCCGGCTACCGCGCACCGGCCGGGGCGCTGGGCGAGTACAACGGCAAATTTATGTGCAACCAGATCGTGCTGCGCGGCGGCTCCTGCGTCACCCCGCAGGATCACATTCGCGCCAGCTATCGCAACTTCTTCTATCCCCATGAACGCTGGCAGTTCAAGGGGGTCAGATTGGCAAAGGACACTGCATGAACAATATGGCTATCAACTTCTACGACCAACAACCCGCCGCCACCGACCTCGAACAGGAGGTGCTGGAGGGGCTGTGCCGGCAGCCACGCCGGCTGTCGCCGAAACTCTTCTACGATCGTCGCGGCTCGGAGCTGTTCGAGGCGATTACCGAAACCCCCGAGTACTACCCCACCCGTACCGAACTGGCGTTGCTGGAGCAGCACGCCGATGAGATGGCGGAGCTGCTCGGGCGCGATGCCCTGCTGATCGAGCTGGGTTCCGGCTCCAGCCGCAAGATCCGACTGTTGCTCGATGCCTTATGCCCCGCGGCCTATATGCCGGTGGATATCTCGCGCGAATTTCTCATCGATGCCGCCAGCACACTGGCCGCCGATTTCCCTGAATTGGAAGTACACGCCACCTGTGCCGATTATTCCGCCGGGCTGGAGCTGCCATGGCGGCCGAAGGGGATGCCGCGGGCCGCCTTCTTCCCCGGCTCCAGCATCGGCAATTTCGAGCCGGTGCAGGCCCGCCAGCTGCTCGAGCATGTGGCCAACGCCCTGGGAAAGGGCG
>JBEPXU010000309.1:0-2831 GCA_041641735.1 Ectothiorhodospiraceae bacterium | reverse complement strand
TCACTACCTCGGTGCCCGTCAGGCAGACAAGAAGTTGATGCTGGTGCTGACCGATGGTGAGCCTTCCGATATAGACGTGAGCGATTCTGAACTGCTGATACAGGATGCGCACAAGGCGGTACAGGAGCTGGACCAGGACGGTATCTTCACCTACTGCATCAACCTCGATACCCGCGCCGATGAGTACATCGAGGATATCTTCGGAAAACAGTACACGGTGATCGACCGCATTGAGCGGCTTCCTGAAAAACTGCCGAAGCTGTTCATGTCACTGACAAAATAGCCGGTTCACTATACGGCATATTCTTCAAGGGGCCAGGACAGAGTTGTCGTGGCTCCCCTCCACGAGAAAAAATCTGTTCCGGAATGGATGCCACCATTGCCGAGTTACCCACTATGTGACCACTGGCCAAGATGGTAGTGAAGGCGCTAGGATGAGTTGCGGGCAAGGGAACGACGATGGAGGTGTCAGGATATGCCAAACGCCGGGATTGTTTTTAGTGAAACCATGTCGGGCATAGTGGGGCCCGGGGAAAAGGATTATTTGCGCGGTGCAACGGATACGGGGGGACAGTCACTGTCGATGCACGCCCGTGTTCGCATTGAGGATCTGGGGCGCTTTATCGACGACCCCTACCATGCCGGTCATCTCGAAGGGAATATCGATTATCCCCCATTTGGGGAGAATATCCCCAGCCACAGCGGACGCTTTAATCTCTTCTCACCGACCGACGATCCCGACACCAAGTTCATGATCTATGAACTTGGGTTTAACCATGACGGCGAGGATTATTATCTTGCCGGCCACAAGGCCGTGCGGGATGACCCGGGGCGCGATCTCTGGACCGATACCACCAGCCTCTATACCCGTCTGCATAGGGGAAATAGCACACAGGGCGAGGTGATTGCCGCCGGTATGCTCCGCCTTGGAGTGACAGAGTTGCGAAAGCTGGTTGCCAGCATGGAGGTTACCGGAACCGATGCGGTCAGCGAAAAGGTGGTAACTCTTTTGCGTTTTGGTCGTTTCTTCCTCGGCGAACTGTGGGACAGCTATGCCAGCGGTCTGGGAGGTGAGTAATGGGGGGAAAGACCTACGATGTCGTGGTGATCGGCAGCGGCTTTGGCGGCGCGGTGATGGCCGCTCGTCTTGCCGAGCGTGGGCAGAAGGTATTGATACTGGAGCGGGGGCGACGATGGGAGACGAAGGATTACCCTCGCGATCCGGATGATGCCTGGCTGTGGGATGAGCGTTACCCACAGACCTTTAACGGCTGGGCCGATATTCAGTTCTTTGATGATATGGCGATCGCCCGTGGTGCGGGGGTCGGTGGCGGTTCGCTGATCTATGCCAGTGTCTCGATTGTGCCGCCGAAGGAGCGTTTCGAGCACGGTTGGCCCTCCGCTATCAGTTATGAGGAGATGCACCCCTACTATGAGCGTGTCGGACGGATGCTCAATGTGCAGACCCTGCCGCAGAACCAGCTGACCAAACGCTATGAGTTGATGCGCGAGGCCGCCGGTAACAACGGTATTGGAGAGCGTTTCCAACCTGTTGAACTGGCCGTGAGCTTTAATCCCGAATGGCACTACGGGCTGGATGACCCCTTTAACGACAATCAATCCAAAAGCTGGATCAATGACCAGGGGCAGCAGCAGGGTACCTGCATTCACTGCGGTAACTGCGATGCGGGTTGTCAGGTTAAGGCCAAAAACACCCTCGACCTTAACTATATCCCGCTTGCCGAACAACATGGTGCCGATGTGTGGCCCCTGCATATTGCGCGCAAGATCATGCCACTGGATGGGGGCGGTTATCGGGTCGATTTCGATGAGATCGTCGAGGGAGGGTTACAGCCCGGCAGCGTATCGGCAAAAAAAGTCGTCCTGGCTGCCGGTTCACTGGGCAGCACCGAGCTTCTGTTGCGCTGTCGGGATCAATTCAAGACATTACCGAATCTCAGTCGGCGGCTTGGCTATAACTGGAGTCCCAACGGCGACTTTATTACTCCCTCCGTACACCGGCGTGAGGTCTCCGCCAGCCAGGGGCCGACCATCAGCAGTGCCATTGATCTGCTCGATGGTGAGTACCGTGATGCAAAACTATTTATTGAGGATGGCGGCTTCCCCGACTTGCTCGGCAACTACCTTGAGCAGCATATCAAGCGGCGCTGGCTGCCGTTTCGTTCGCGTTTTGGACTGATCTTTAATGCCCTGGCGCGGCGGGTACGTGCACGGGATCCGCTGGACAATGTCATGCTGTGGTTCGGGCAGGCGGTGGATGCCGCGGATGGCCGTTTCTACCTGGGGCGCCCCTGGTATGCACCTTGGCGCAGGCAGTTGATGCTGGATTGGGACATCTCAAAGTCCGAAGCCACGATGGATGCGATGGCGGAACTGCATAAGGATTTGAGCTATGCCACCGGTGGGATTCCCTTCATTCCCCCCACATGGAGTCTGTTGAAGAATCTGATCACTCCTCACCCTTTGGGCGGTTGTGGCATGGGCGAGACAGCAGAGGATGGTGTGGTCGATCACCTCGGACAGGTATTTGGTTATCCCGGTCTCTATGTGGTGGACGGGGCGATCCTGCCGCAGGCACTTGGGCTGAACCCTTCCCGGACCATTGCTGCCCTGGCCGAACGCAGCGCGGAGAAGATCGCACTGTAGCTTGTGGAACCCCTTCTCGTTTCCGTAGTCATAAGCTGTAAGGCGCAAAGATTGCCTGCTGAGTTACTACAGGCTACGTTAGGGATATGAATAAGCTGGGGAAGACCCTCATTACACTCATGCTACTGGCGGTAACCGCGTTGTTGCCGCTGTCGGGATATGCC
>JBEPXU010000308.1:0-2845 GCA_041641735.1 Ectothiorhodospiraceae bacterium | reverse complement strand
CATGAGCGATAACACGACCAGTAAGGGCGACGATAACGGTAAATTGCTGTACTGCTCCTTTTGTGGGAAGAGTCAGCACGAGGTACGCAAACTGATTGCCGGCCCCTCTGTATTTATCTGTGACGAATGTGTCGAGCTGTGTAATGACATCATTCGTGAGGAAATCCAGGAGGAGTCAGTCGGTAGCGGTTCGACCAAGTTGCCTACACCGCACGAGATCAATGACAGCCTCGATGAGTACGTCATCGGCCAGAAAAGTGCCAAAAAGGTGCTCTCTGTAGCGGTCTACAATCACTACAAGCGTCTGGAATGCGGTCAGAAGAAGGACGATGTCGAACTGGCCAAGAGTAATATTCTCCTCGTCGGTCCGACCGGTAGCGGTAAGACCCTGCTGGCCGAGACCCTGGCACGCCTGCTGAACGTACCGTTCACCATCGCCGATGCCACCACCCTTACCGAAGCCGGTTATGTGGGTGAGGATGTGGAGAACATCATCCAGAAGCTGTTGCAGAAATGCGACTACGATGTGGACAAGGCCCAGACCGGCATCGTCTATATCGATGAGATCGACAAGATTTCACGCAAATCCGACAATCCCTCCATCACCCGTGATGTTTCGGGCGAAGGGGTACAGCAGGCCCTGCTTAAGCTGATCGAGGGCACCGTGGCCTCGATTCCGCCCCAGGGCGGGCGTAAGCACCCGCAGCAGGAGTTCCTGCAGGTGGATACGGCTAACGTCCTGTTCATCTGTGGCGGTGCCTTCGCCGGGCTGGAGCGGGTTATACGCAACCGCTCCGAGAAGGGGGGGATCGGTTTTTCCGCAGAGGTGAAGACCAAGGACGAGGATCGCTCCGCCAGCGAAGTTCTGCTGAGCGTCGAACCTGAGGATCTGGTGCAGTACGGCCTGATTCCCGAGTTTGTCGGTCGTCTGCCGGTTCACGCCACGCTCGAGGAGCTGGACGAGGATGCACTCATCAGCATCCTGACCGAGCCGAAGAATGCGCTGGTCAAGCAGTATGGCAAACTGTTCGAAATGGAGGATGTGGACCTGGAGTTCCGTGACGATGCACTGCGCGCCATTGCCCGCAAGGCGATGAAGCGCAAGACCGGTGCTCGCGGTCTGCGTTCCATTCTTGAGAACACCCTGCTGGATATTATGTATGATCTGCCCTCCATGGAGGGAGTCAGCAAGGTGGTGATCGATGAGGGTGTGATTGACGGTGAGTCCGAACCCCTGTTGATCTACAAAAACTCCGAACAGTCAGCCGCCGCAGCTGATTGATTTGTAAAGCTAAAAAGCGCAGTTCCCCGGAACTGCGCTTTTGCTTTTATGACATGCGGTTTCTTGATTACCCCTTCCGTCGCCCGCATATATTGACCTAAGTGCCGACATTATCCCTGTTAGCGTTGCGCGGGGTTTGGGTTCACCGGCCCTTAGTGCTTTAATGAATAGAGAGTCTCCCTATACGGGATTCGCCCAGGGGGCCAGAAGGTCCCCGGGATGACCTGAGAGGAATACACCAATGGATTCACAGGACAAGACATCAGAAGTGACTGAACAGATGCGCCAGCTGCCAGTCCTGCCCCTGCGGGATGTGGTGGTCTATCCCCACATGGTGATTCCGCTATTTGTGGGTCGTGAAAAATCGATCCAGGCCCTTGAAGCGGCCATGGAGAATGGCAAAGAGATCCTGCTGGTGGCGCAAAAGACCGCCTCCGAGGACGAGCCGGGCGAGGATGATATCTACCGCATCGGTACACTCTCCACCATCCTGCAACTGCTCAAGCTGCCCGACGGTACCGTGAAGGTACTGGTCGAAGGCGGTACACGCGCCAAGATCATCAACTTCATGGAGGGCGAGGAGTACTTCACCGCCCAGGTTAACGTGCTCGAGAGCGAGCAGATGGACGAGCGCGAGGCCGAAGTGCTCTCCCGCTCCGTGCTCAACCAGTTCGACCAGTACGTCAAGTTGAACAAGAAGGTACCGCCCGAGGTACTGACCTCGCTCTCCGGCATCGAGGACCCCAATCGCCTGGTGGACACCATCGCCGCGCATATGTCACTGAAGATCGAGGAGAAGCAGGAAGTGCTCGAGATCATCAGCCTGCGTGAGCGCTTCGAGCACCTGCTGGGCATCATGGAGTCCGAGCTGGATCTGCTGCAGGTGGAAAAGCGCATCCGCAGCCGCGTCAAGCGTCAAATGGAGAAGAGCCAGCGCGAGTACTACCTCAATGAACAGATGAAGGCGATCCAGAAAGAGCTGGGCGACCTGGAAGAGGCGCCCAACGAGCTGGAGGAGCTGGAGCAGAAGATCGAAAAGTCCGGCATGACCAAGGAGGCCATGAAGAAGGCCACCGCCGAGATGAACAAGTTGAAGATGATGTCGCCCATGTCGGCTGAAGCCACTGTGGTGCGTAACTACATCGAATGGCTGGTTAATGTGCCATGGAAGAAAAGGTCCAAGGTGCGTCACGACCTGGCCCGCGCCGAACAGGTGCTGGAAGAGGACCACTACGGTCTGGACAAGGTTAAAGAACGTATCCTCGAGTACCTCGCGGTGCAGCAGCGGGTGAAGAAGCTCAAGGGACCTATCCTCTGCCTGGTTGGACCGCCAGGGGTGGGCAAGACCTCGCTGGGTCAGTCCATCGCGCGTGCCACCAATCGTAAGTTTATCCGTATGGCACTGGGTGGTGTACGCGACGAGGCGGAGATCCGCGGTCACCGTCGGACCTATATCGGTTCCATGCCGGGCAAGATTGTGCAGAACCTCTCCAAGGTGGAGACCCGCAATCCGCTGTTCCTGCTCGATGAAATCGACAAAATGGCGGCGGACTTTCGCGGTGA
>JBEPXU010000307.1:0-2852 GCA_041641735.1 Ectothiorhodospiraceae bacterium | reverse complement strand
GACCGGGTTCTGCGGCACCACACTCAGGGCCATCGCCTCGGGGAGGGTCAGCTCGCTGGCGGGTTTGTCGAAATAGATCAGGCTGGCCGCCTGCACCCCTTCGATGTTGCGGCCATAGGGGGCGAGATTGAAATAGGCATCGAGGATCTCATCCTTGCTGTAGTGGCGCTCGATCTGGATCGCCCGCAGGATCTGCTGCAGTTTGCCAAGCAGGGTGTGGTCGTGACCATAACGCAACCTGGCCACCTGCATGGTGAGGGTGGAGCCGCCGATACGCCGCTCGCGAAGGACATAGGTCTGCCAGGCGGCACGCAGCAGGGCCAGCACATCCACACCGCCGTGGTCATAGAAATCCTTGTCCTCATAGAGCAAAGTGGCCTGGCGCATGGCCGGGGCGATCCGCCCCAGCGGCACCTTCAGCCGGTATCGGTCATCCGGGGCCAAATCAAGCCGCAACAGCTTGCCGTGGCGATCCATCCAGGCGGTGGAATAACCGACATGGCTGTAGAGGTCGGGGCGCGGCAACAGCCACCAGCCCAGCCCTGCGACCAGCCCTGCTATTACGGCAAGACGAAGGGCCCGGCGCAATCGTTACTCCGAATCGCTGACCTTGACGTGGGTTGCCACCGAACGACCGTGGACGCTGCGGTTATACATCGCCCCGGCGTAGGCAGGCGGCACCACAAATTCACCGGCGGCGGTGACCTTGGCCTTGTAGCGCAACTCGGTCACCCGGCTGCCGAAGCTGCCGTAGAACACCACCCTATCCTCGCGGATATCCACATAGTCGGCATTCCAGTAGCTAGATTTACGCGGGACCGAGCTGCGGATCACCTCAAAACCGCCGGGCAGCAGGTCGATCACCGCCACATTGCTCACCGCACTCTGGCCAACACTGCGGATGCGAAGCCGTACCGTCACCTCCTGACCCTGTTTCAGGCTAGAGACTTCCTTGCCCTCGCTGTCGAGATAGTCACGCTGCACCTCCAGCCCCTCGGTCAGGGCCTTCTCCGGCAGCTTGAGGTCATACCCGGCCTGGCTGACCTGATAGAAGAGCGGTTGATCACCATTGATGGTGACCGCCTTGGCCTTCACCGACGGTTGTGCCGTAACGAAGGGGTGATGTGTGACCTTCAATGTCTTGGCCACATCGTCGATCAGTTGCTTTATCGTGATCGACTCATCGGCCACCGGACCCAGCACCGCCTTGCTGTAAGCCCCCAGGGCAAGGATGGTGTATGCCGAACCGATGGTGTTGTAGTGACCGCCGAAGATAGGCTCAACCAGCTGGCGAACCCCTTTGCCCTTCAGCGCCTTGAGACGTTCCGGGAAGTGGTTGGCCAGCAGGTAGAGATACTGGGCGTCCTGGGTCAGCGGGGAATAAAAATCACTGTAGTGATCCGGTTTTGTGCCGCCGATGGTATAGCCGCTAACCAGTGACTTCGCCTCACCCTCTTTTTTCAACAAACGATAGGTGGACGCCATATAGACCGACACCAGGTCCTCTTTCCAGGCCTCCTTGTAGCGCTTCTGCAACCCTTCCTGCAGGTGCACCAGGTCATTGGTGGTCACCTCGCCGTTGCGGGTCAAAAGATAGATGGCCATGGCTCGGACCTGGGCCGTCTCACGATCCGTGGCACTACGCGCAGCCACGGTACGGAGATAACCCAGGCCGCGGCTGTACATATCACCCGGCACCGCATAGCCCAGCTCACGCGCCTCGGTAAGGAAGTGCATCACATAGACCGAGGGGAAATCGGCCACGCTGCGGCCACCGGGCCAGAGGCTGAAGCCGCCATCCGGCAACTGACGCGGACGCAGGCGTTTGATGAGCACCGCCACCTTACGGTGGGTTTCCTCGGAGCGCTCGGCATAACCGGCGTGATTCATCAGGCCGATGAGCGGGAAGACCTGGCTGACCACCTGCTCGGTACAACCGTGGGGGAAGTTCTCCAGATAGTTGTTAAGCCCGTCCACCAGCACCAGCGGGCTGGCCGAGGCGGAGACCTCCTGCTGGGCCAGCTCGGGATAGAGCTGACGCGGCAGGTCCCGTTTCACCTTGGCGTCCTGCGCATAACCGCTCTGGAAACTGGCCATATAGGGAACGGCCGGACGCACACTGAGGGTGGCGGTAATTCGGCTCTCCTCCTCACCCATTCTGGCGATGAAGGTCACCGATGCCGGACCCGGATGTTTACCGGCCTTGAAGCGGAAATCGGCACGCCCTTCGCTGCCCTCCGCCACATTAAGAATGGCCTTGTCCTTTCCGGTCAGGCTCAGGTGTTCCGACGGCGCTGCGCTCAGGGTGATCTGTGCATCCTTGCCGGAGCCCTCCACCAGATTGGAGAGCCCGACGGTGACCAGGAATTCATCCCCCGGCGCCGCCACCGTCAGCATATTGGGTGAGATGACAAACGGACCGCGCACCAGGGTTCTCTTTTGGGCCGCCCCCATTGCCTTGTCGGAGACGGCGACCGCCATCACCCGCAGCTGACCGCTGAAGGTCTCCGGGATATCGAAACTGACACGCTTTTCATCGGGTCCAGCCTGAACGATGCCCGACCAGAACGCCACCGCCTTATCCACTTTGCGGGCAAAGGGATTGAGGTTTTTGCCCAACGCCCTGGCTGCTGCCTCATCAGCCATACCACCGCCGGCCGCGGCGCGCTCACGGATGAGGGAGAACTCGGGCAGGATAAGATCCACCATCTGTTGGGTGCGTACCTCCAGGGCCCGTTTCTTGAGGAAGTGATCCAGCGGCCGCGGGGTCTGGTAATTGGCCACCTGCAGGATCCCCTCGTCCACCGCAAAGATGGCGATGCGTGAGGCCCGCGATGCAGTGTAGTTGATCT
>JBEPXU010000306.1:0-2856 GCA_041641735.1 Ectothiorhodospiraceae bacterium | reverse complement strand
CGTCACGGCCGCGATGATTTGGTGTCACAGAGTGCACAGGACATCGAGGCTCGGTGGTCCGTTCATATCAACCATATCGCGACGGGGACCGTCGCTCCTACAGGCTCGAGTTTGCCGTAGGAGCGGCCGGCACGGCCGCGATAGTTGTAACGCAGAATAAAAAAGGCCGGGCGATCTGCCCGGCCTTTTCACGCTGAAAGATACACCCCTTATTCGGCGGCAGCGCGCGCCTGCTCGAGCCAGGAGTCGAAGGTCTTTTTGTGGGCCTTGATCCAGCCGTCGGCATGACGCTCACAGGCCTCCCAGGTGCCCTCGCCCGGCTTGCGCATAATCAGGTTCTGCGCCGAGATATCGCGCGGGGAGATCTGCATCACCTCGAACAGTTTTTCTGCTGCCGGGTTCGCTTCTATGAATTTGCGGTTGGCGACAATATTCTGCTTGTTGATCTGGAAACCGTAGTTCTTGCCGTTGGGCAGGGTGGTATCCACGTTGCGGTTATCCGGCAATGAGGAGAACGGTACCTCCAGCCAGACCACATCCTTGCCCGGCACCAGTACGCCACTGACCCAGTAGGGGGTCCAGGTGTAGTAGAGGATTGGACTACCCTCGCGGTAGCGGGAGATGGTATCGGCGATCACCGCGGAGTATTCACCCTGATTGTGGGTGACGGTGTCACGCAGCTTGAAGGCATCGAGTTGATGCTCGATCACCCGCTCGCAGCCCCAGCCCGGAGGACACCCGGCCAGGTCGGCCTTGCCGTCGCCGTTATCATCGAACAGCTTGGCCATTTTCGGCTCCTTGAGCTGACCGATGTTGGTGATGTCGTACTTCTCGGCAGTCTTCTTGTCGATGAGATAGCCCTGGGCACAGTTGGGGATGTAGGCACCCTTGCGCCAGAGTTTTTTTGCACCGCCGGCCTTCTCGAAGAAGGCCTTATGCAGCGGGTTCCAGTGGTCGGCGATAAAGGTGACATCGCCGTTGGCCGTTGCCACGTGCAGCGCCGGGTACTTGGCGTGCTGTACCGGCTTGACGTTGTAGCCCAGCGCCTCAAGCGCGCGGATAACGATAATGGTCTGGAAGTTCTCGCCGTCGATATTGTCCTGGCCGGGCTGTATGGTGACCCCCTTGCCGGGCAGCATTTCAGCCTGCGCGACGGCGGCCCCGCCGACCAGGGCGGCCAGTGCGATCACGCGACCCAGATTCTTTAATACTCCCATGACACGCTCCTAAACTTGTTGTTTGTGTGGCAGGGGACTCAGGCGTTCCCCTTGCGAACGAACACTCTGCGCACCAGCCCCACCGGACCGGTTTCGTACCAGTGGCGAACATCATGGCTGCGTTTATCCTGGCCCATCGACTGGGTGATGCGGTCGAGGATGATGGCCAGCAACACAATGCCGACCCCGCCCACGGTGGCCAACCCCATATCGAGACGACCGATACCACGCAGCACCATCTGACCCAGCCCGCCAACGGCGATCATCGAGGCGATCACCACCATCGACAGGGCGAGCATCAGGGTCTGGTTGACCCCGGCCATAATGGTCGGCATCGCCAGCGGTAGCTGCACCTTGAAAAGTAGCTGGCTCGGACTGGCGCCGAAGGAGCGCGCCGCCTCCACCAGGTCCGGCGGCACCTGTCGGATACCCAGGTTGGTCAGGCGAATCAGCGGCGGCAGGGCGAAGACGATAGTCACCACCACGCCGGGCACATTGCCGATGCCGAACAACATCACAATCGGTACCAGGTAGACAAACGCCGGGGTGGTCTGCATGGCATCCAGAATGGGACGGACCGTATCGGCAGCACGGTCGCTGCGCGCCAGCCAGATCCCGGTGGGCAGGCCGATGACCATGCAGAAGAGCACCGAGGTCAGCACCAGTGCCAGGGTCACCATCGCCTCGCTCCAGGCGCCGATAAAACCGACTAACAGCAGCGACAACAACGTGCCGATGGCAAGCCGCCGCCCGGCCACCTGCCAGGCGAGCAGTGACATCAGCACGATAAGCAGCAGCGGCGGCATACTCTGCAGGCTCACCTCGATGGCATGCAGGGTGGTATCAATCGGCACCCGCACTGCCTGGAAAACCGGGCGGAAGTTGGTTACCAGCCAATCCAGACCATGCTCTACCCAGGTATCGAGAGGAATGTGCGCATGGGCAAAGGGGTCCATCCAGTCGAAACCGCCGTTGTCGGACGGTGCACTGCTACCGGCCAGCCAATCGGGTTGGGCATCGTCGCCGGAGCCACCCCACGGGTTGCTTGCCGCCGAATCAGAACCATCGCCATCCGAGGGCTCCACCTGCTGCTGCGGTGGCGGCGGCTGAGTGCTCCAGGGATTATCACTATTCTGTTCAGCCATCGTGTTCCTCCCCTTCGCGGTCCAGTGTTTCGAGCAGTGCCGTCTTGGTGATCACCCCGCGGTAGCGTCCCTTGTCATCCACCACCGGCAGGCCGCAGGGGGCGGCGGCCACGGGACCGATGAGGTTCGCCACCGACATGTCTTCGGGCAGCGTCTCGACACCGTCGAGAAAGGCATCGGAAAGCGATGCCCCCTCCTGCTTCATCGCCCGCTTGAGGCTCTCTTCGCTCACGGCACCCCGGAACTGGTGGTCCTGCCCCAGCACGTAGGCCACATGATGGTCCTCCTGACGCAGCTCCTCCAGGGCGGTGCGTAGTCCCACGCCGGGGCGTTCGATGACGGTGACCTGCATCTTGCGCGCGATATCCCCGGCACTCAGCACGGTGGAGATATCCACGCCGCGGAAGAAGGAGGCGACATAATCGTCCGACGGGTTGTTCAAAATCTCCTCCGGCGTGCCCACCTGCACCACGCGCCCCCCTTCCATGATGGCG
>JBEPXU010000305.1:0-2857 GCA_041641735.1 Ectothiorhodospiraceae bacterium | reverse complement strand
CAACGGCTATCACGGCCTGACCATGGGTGCCCTGGCGGTAACCGGTAACGATTTCTACCGCGACGAGTCCTACGGCGCGCGCAACAATGCCGATTCCGTCCCGTTCGACGGCTACTTCGGCCCGGATGTGAACACCATCGACTACCTGCGCAAGTTCCTCGAGGACGGTTCCTCCGGCATCGACCTGCCGGCGGCGATCATCGTCGAGACCGTACAGGGCGAAGGCGGTATCAACGTCGCCAGCTTCGAGTGGCTCAAGGAGCTTGAGGAGCTATGCCATGAGTACGACATCCTGCTGATCATCGATGATATCCAGGTCGGTAACGGCCGTACCGGCACCTTCTTCAGCTTCGAAGAGGCCGGCATCAAACCCGACATGGTCTGCATGTCCAAGTCCATCGGCGGCGGCCTGCCCATGGCCATCCTGCTGATGCGCCCCGAGCTGGACCAGTGGCAGCCGGGTGAGCACACCGGTACCTTCCGTGGTAACAACCTCGCCTTCGTCGCCGCCACCCAAGCGCTGACCTACTGGGAGAACGACGACTTCTCCGAGTCGATCAAGTACAAGGGCAAGATCATGGAAGAGGAGCTGACCAAGATCGCCGAGAAGTACCCGCAACTCGAGATCGAACTACGCGGACGCGGCATGGTCTGGGGTTTGGATATCGGTCGTGGCGGCTTCGCTGGAGAGGTCTCCAAAGAAGCCTTCGATAACAACCTGATTATCGAGCTTGCCGGTGCTGACGACGATGTGGTCAAGTTCCTGCCTGCACTGACCATCGAGGAAGATACCCTGCGCGAAGGCATGGCCATTATCGACAAGGCGATCGGCGCGGTTCTGGATCGCAGCGACGTAGCCCGTAAGGGCGGGAGTGCCGCATGATCGTTCGCACTCTCGAGGAAATCATCGGCACCGACCGCGATGTGCACTCGGAAACCGGTAACTGGGTCAGCCGTCGCTTCGTCCTCGACGACGACAAGGCCGGGTTCTCCTTCCATGAGACCATCATCAAGGCAGGCACCGAGAGCCACCTGTGGTACAAAAATCATATCGAGGCAGTCTACTGTGTCGCAGGCGATGGTGAGATCGAGGATCTGAAAACCGGCAAGGTCTATCCAATCAAGGATGGCACCATGTACCTGCTCAATGAGCACGACGAGCATCTGCTGCGTGGTGGCAACGAGGACATGCGCCTTATCTGTACCTTCACGCCGCCGGTCACCGGACGTGAGACCCATGACAAGGATGGCGCCTACTCGCCCCATCCACGGCAGGCCGAGTACGATAAGGTCCGCCTCGGCTGATTACCAACAATCAGCACACCGAACAGAAACCCGCCCCGCGCGGGTTTTTGTTTGTCTGGAGTATCCTCCTTATACTCCAACAGGGAGTGGATGCGGTAGTGGTCGCTATGGTGTATCCGCTGCAACTTACGCAAATTGTAGGATTCGAGTCCAAATATTCTATTCCTGCCCGGCTTCTTTTCTGTGTTCCTGATCGACCGGTTCGGTCTCTCCCCCAGCACGTCGTATGGACCATTCCAGTCAAAGATTAGCCCTGTTTGTTACAGACACCCCGGTGTCGCTGTCTACCCAGTGACTACACTTAAGTCATCACCGAAGGGGGCAAGACCGTGCGTCAAATAACCATCATCCTTTTACTCACACTGTTAGGACTGCCATCGATATCTCCTGCCGACTGCATCAGGGACCGCCATGGGCAAGTCGTATGCGGTGCCGGTGAGTGCATATCGAATCAGGGCGGCCAGATCTTCTGTGCTCCTGTCGGCGGCGGGGCGCTTCGCGACAGCCATGGCCAGGTCTTTTGCGGTGTTGGAGAGTGTGCCAAGGATCAGAAAGGGACGATCTGGTGTTCGACGGTACCCGGTGGTGGTGCAGCCAGCGATGTATACGGAAAGGTTAAATGCTACAAGGGATGTGAAGCGGCAACGACAGAACGGTGCGAACCTGGCCAGTGATGCCTGACTTTGCGATGCGGGAGAACGTAGGTAGTATTGATGCGGAATGAAGATACAGGCGATAAATGCCATCAGTCATTAGGTGCAGAAATTTATTGTTTCAAGAATTAACGATAACTGTGTTCTGCCCCCTGAGGGCTTCAACATGTTTGATGAGATGAGGCTTCAACGCCCTAATTCCGCGCCGGCCTGAAACAACGAGGTTGTTAAAATGTACCGCCCGAGTGTTTTTTCAGTGGATGAGCTGGGAATTCTCCATGCCATCATCCGCGAGCGAGTCTTCGCCACGTTTGCCGTGGCTCATGAGGGTCGCGTCTGCCTGGCCTATGCACCGGTCGTCCTGAAGGGTGAAGGGAAAGGGACACTCCATTTTCACCTTGCCAGGGGCAACAGTTTCGCGGAGGTAGTCGACAACGCCCCGCTCACTGTATCGTTTATGGGGCCGGATGCCTATGTCTCACCGGATTGGTACGAAACGGAGGGGCGCGCGCCCACCTGGAACTACATTGCTGTGGAGGGAACCGGTATCGCCAGGCGACTGTCACGTGAAGAAACCCTGACGAACCTCGTCGAATTGTCGGGGCAGGAGGAAGAGAAGCTGCTTCCCAAAGCGCCCTGGAAACTGGATAAGATGCCGAATGAGCTCATCGAATCACTGCTCGATGGCATTGCGGGCTTCTCTCTCCCTTTTGCATCGCTGGAGGGCAAGATCAAGCTCAGCCAGGACAAGTCTCCCGGCGATATCGCCGGCGTCATCGCTGCTCTGGAGGCGCGGGGCGATATGGCCAGCCGCGCCGTCGCGGCGGCAATGCGACGCCGCACCTAGGATTTTTACCCTCATCCCCTACCTTCTGATCGACACAAGAGTTCCGCTCCAC
>JBEPXU010000304.1:0-2857 GCA_041641735.1 Ectothiorhodospiraceae bacterium | reverse complement strand
ACATTCACCGTGTCGAGTGAGTCCACGGGGAGCTCATCCACCCCCGATGGCGTGGACGAGCTCGACCTTGTCGCCTTCACTAAGGGTATGCGCTTCATAACCGGAGCGGGGCACGATCTCCATGTTGACCTCCATGGCGATCCGTTTACCGGTCAGCCCCAGCTCTTCCACCAGGGCGGCGGCCGTGTAGTTGTCGGGCACCTCGCGTGCCTCACCGTTGAGATAGATCTTCATGGGCGCAAAGACTAGCTGGGTGCCGTTATAGCGTCAATCCCGAATTTTCAGCACTTTTGGCATTTAAAAAGGACCTGTTCCAGTACATAATGAAAACCATTGGTTTTCTTACCGTGGTCGGTCGTCTCATGATACGTCCACTGCTCTCATCCTAAGGTCTTGGCATGGACACGTTGTCATTTCGCATCCCAGAACAGCATCCCCCCACTGAAAACAGCTTTGATCTGCGCCCGCAAATGATGCAGCGCTGGGTTGAGGAGTTGCCTATGGGAGACATGGGTGAAGCCGCTCGGCGCCTGTTTACGATGCTGCAGCAGACCAATGCGTTGAAATTTTCCCCGGAATTGCGGGCTACACTCCTGGAGCAGGTCAGCCCTGCAATGAACAGTGTGCTGGATACCCTGCTGCGTCACTACAAGGGGCTCAGTTTTCCCCTGCCACAGAAAAGTGTGCGCCTTGCCCGGTTTGCCAACAGCTTGTTGAGCGAGGCGGTGATTGCCCACAGGGCGGTGATTAACGGTTACGAGGGCGCATCCTGGTTATTTCGTAGCACGCATCGCCATCTGTGGTTGCAGTCAATTCACCATATGCTGGTTTATCTGGAGCGGATCCTCGATAACTATAGAATTGTCCATCGCCCCTATCCGGAGGGAGTCTGGTTGTTGCTGCACAGCTGTTACCGTGAAGCGCAGAAGCAGGGTCGCCACACCAGCAAGGTGACATGGGAGGGCTCAATGCTGCTGCGCAGCAGTATCGAGCAGGAGTACAAACGTGCACTTTTACTGTCGCTGATAGAGCCGCAGTTGTTTCGACGTGAGCAGCTGGCCGAGATCCAGGCAACCATGCCCCGCTGGCTTGAAGAGGCCAGGTTGTTAACGCCACAAAAAAAGTGTGAGGGTTTCAACGCCTACTGCATCCGTGCTGACGAGGATGTCCCCTACACGGTGATGGCAGAGTTGTGTTGCGAAGAGTGCGAAAAAGGTTCTTACAGTTTGCTGCTGGATCTAAGTGGCCTGGATGCAACCATTGAAAAAGTGCTCTCGCAGACGCCTGATGACTCCCCGAGCACCACTTTACGTGGCACCTCCACACCGATTTCGCGCGAGACGTTGGAGACCCTACAGCAGTGCTGGCGTCCGCCGCAGAAATTGCGCGAGGAGCGGCACCGTAGTGATAAAGCGGTTGAGGCGGTGATAGGTATGAGTGCCCTCTACACCCTGATGTTGCAGGAGGCGATGGAGGAAAATGCACGGGGGATCAGTGATCAGAAGGTGACGGATAGCCTGCATCCTCTGTTTGAGGAAGGGCTGCCGACATCCCTGGAAGATGCAGATGTGGACTGGGAAGATACCTATCTTGGTGTCGATCTGGCTCAGAACTCCTGGGCGGTGGATGCAGATTCTAAAAACTATCATTTTATATCAGCGAGAGAACTCAACTATACAAAAACCGGTTTTTGTCTCTCTTTTAGCAGTGAGAACATTGAGTCATTGCAGGTAGGTGAACTGGTTGGTTTCCGCGAGTCACAGGCACATCCGTTACAGTTGTTTATGGTGCGTTGGCTGCAGGATGGGGATAATACAATCAGTGTGGGCCTGATGCGCCTGGCACAGGAGGTTGAGCCGGTACTGGTGTTGTTGCACCAGATTAAGGGAGGAGCGGAGCAAAAGACGGCGTTTGGTTGCTTGATGGGTATTGGTGAGGATCATCTACCGCAACTCTTCTTGCCTGCCCTTCCCGGTAACCAGCATGGCTCTTTCTATCTGGCGGTCGACGACAAGGAGCTCCCTATCATGTTGCGTGACAAGGTAGCCCTTTCCCCTTTATTTAAGGCCTATCATTTCATCGCCGCGGAATCCCTGCATGTGCCCTCTACCGGGGAGGAGATACCATTACGTGAAGTCAACGCACGCCTGCACAAAATCGCCCACAGTGAGGAGGAGCCCTTACCATCCGGGGGGGATGACTTTAAGGATATCTGGGACTCGATATAAAACGAAAGTTTATGGTGCCCACAATAACAGGGTGGTAAAATCGCGACTCTACGCGGGTGTAGTTCAATGGTAGAACGGGAGCTTCCCAAGCTCTTAACGTGGGTTCGATTCCCATCACCCGCTCCATATACATCGCGACTCCGGATGGACGTGGGTTGATGTGCGCCGTCCATGGCGCACACCCTTCGGGCGCACTGAAGTGCGTCCCTCCCCGTGTTCCTGACGGGGCGGTCGATTCCCATCACCCGCTCCATACTATAAAGACTAAACGTCACCGCAAAGGCGTAAAGCACACAAAGGTTGCCAGGGCTCAATGTTGGTCGATTAGGCAGTGCCATAACCCGACTTACGCTACATTCAATGGTTTTCTTTGCGACCTCTGTGGTGACAATAAAAAAGCCCGCCATTTGGCGGGCTTTTTAGTGCATTCTTCAGCGGCTTAGGCGGCCATTCCGGGTACCCGGAAATCGCGCTGGGTCAGCAGGTCGACACCACACTGCAGATTTTCGAACCACTCCAGGAATTTGCTGACGGACTCCTTGCCTTCAAAGCAGGCACCGTGTTGCGGCACGATCATCTCAACATCAAGGGTGCGTACCATATTCACCCACAAGCGGCAGACCTTGTTG
>JBEPXU010000303.1:0-2858 GCA_041641735.1 Ectothiorhodospiraceae bacterium | reverse complement strand
ATTCCTGACTCATCCACCCCCTTGCTGTCCAAGGTCGACTCGATTATCAGGAAGCTTGACGCCGACAAGGTCATCGTACAAGGGCATACCGATTCGGTCGGTGCATCGGATGTAAACCTCAAGCTCTCTCAAAAGCGTGCCATTGCCGTCGCCGATTACCTGTCCTCGCTCAAAGGCGGTTACCCGCTAGAGCATGTCGGTTATGGGGAGACCAATCCTATCGCCTCCAATGAGACCGCAGAGGGACGTGCCACGAACCGTCGCGTAGACCTGGTCGTATCCGTTAAGAAGTAGTGACAACAGAGGGCTGAACCCAGCCCTCTGTTGCTCAGTCCCGGTAAAGAGGCCTTGAAATGTGCTGTCATGATTCAAGGCCTCTTTCTCTTTCATCACTCGCAGACCCCGCGCTCTCCGCTGCTCGCCCCGTCAGCAGCACCCACTTTTTGTGGTGCTCAGTCTTAACTGACGCTCCAGTTAAGCTCCAGTAGCGCATCCGGGTACTTAAATATCACAACGAAACGCTTATCGGGGCACTAAAAAACGCCGCGGCAACCTTTTTCATCACGGAAGCTGGAGGGACTGAGCTCTACAAAGGAAAGGTCATGATCGTCGCACACAAGGGGATGAATATCTCCGCGAGGAGTTTATGTCTGTGCTGGATTGGATAACTCCCTTGACGCACTGGATAAAACAACATCGGTCAACGTGAGCAGCAAGAAGAGCTACTAACACTGTACAGCATGCGTTATAACATCATGCGCATTTACTCACGCTTCCCTGTGGATATACGGGCCATTACGGTAGTAGCACTTCCCGTAAAAAAAGGGGAGTGGATAGTTTGAACAGTCATGACCGTTCGTGAAAACGGTTCATCATTAAATCCTTCCACTCCGCATATTGTCACATATTGTATCTGCGCCAGGCGCCATCGGCATTACGACAGGCGGTTGCTTGCTCTCGCCTCTTATCCCCTGACCCTTGATACTCAGTCAAATAGTCACGGCAATTGTGGCCCTCAGTCTCATAGGTCCTCAGCGGAGTAACGCTGTACTCCCCTCTGCCATGACTATCGGCCCAGCGTACAGTCTGGTTATCCGAGGCCTGCTCCAATACCTGGCCGGTACAGTTCTGGTCGGCTTTGTCCATAGAACGTCCGATCTCACGTCCGACCAGACCGCCGAGCACCACACCAAGCACAGTGGTCACCTCACGTTGGTTTTTGTCACCGACACGATGACCAATCACGCCGCCGATCACACCCCCTGCGACGGTACCGATAGCATCGCGGTTACAGGTTCCGTTATCGATACCCACATCAACGGTTGCCGTACCATGGCTGACCATCACACGCGTACCACCACGCTCCATAACGACCGGCGGCTCATACTCATCCCGATATCCACCGTCGCCATGTTTTCTGCGCCAGCCGTGGGCGGGTGCCCAGGGCGGAGGGCCACCTGCCGTATGCCGATATTCACCCTCGGACTCGTACTCATACTCTGACTTGTATTTTCTCTTTTGCTTGTACTTTCCCCCACCCTTGCAGTGCACCTTCCCCTTATGTTCAAAGCAGTTACCGTGGCCACTCTCGTCCTTACCAGGATCCGCCATTCCCGAGAGGGGAAAGGCCAACACAACAGACGCCACGACGCCGACAACCCCATGCTTCATTTTCATCCCATCACTCCTAAACCAATATCTCGCATAATGCCTATTATTACAGGCTCAACTGCTATTCGTTACTAGAATCTATATAAACGTGACGGATGACACACTCAGCCGAACCCTCTCCCTAATTAACGGGCGATCGCCCGGCCTTTGACTTCCAAGCTGCGTTCAACTATTCCTGAAAGGTAACGGACTCGCGCCAGGGCGATAACCATGCCTGATTTAGTACAATTAACCTACAGCAGTGTATCCACACACCCCTTCAGCCATACGGAGCTACTTGACCTTCTTGCGCAGGCACGCAAGAACAACGCCTCATCTGGCGTCACCGGCATTCTGCTCTACACGGAGGGAAGCTTCTTTCAGGTCCTGGAGGGAGAACCGGATGTGGTCCATCACCTGTTCAATCAAATAAGGGATGACCCCAGGCACACCCGGGTCACCGCAATCATCGATGAGCCGATCCCAAAGCGTGACTTCTCAGAGTGGACCATGGGCTACGCCGAGCTCTCTGCGCATAGTGCCGAGACAATTCTCGGCGCAAACGACTTTTTTACCCATGGCAACTCCATCACCACCCTGCGCTCAGGCAGGGCCAGAAAACTGCTTCAGGCCTTCAAGTCCGGGCGCTGGAGACAGTACATCAGCGGCGATAGCAGGGCAGATGCAGCACAGCTGGCAACGATTCGACAATCCGATGTTGGCACACACCTGCCAGAGATTCCCAAACCCAAACGTGCCAACTACACTTTTGCCTATCAACCTATTGTCGATATCGAGTCGAAACAAATATTCTCCTACGAGGCCCTGATACGTGGCTCCCGGCAGGAATCCGCAGTAGAGGTACTACAACAGATCCCTCCAGGTGAGATGCACCGCTTCGACGAACAGAGTCGGCTATACGCCATCCGGCTGGCAGCACACCTCGGTCTCAATACGAGACTGAACCTCAATTTTCTCCCGCGCAGCACCGAGACCTCACCTTGTGTGATCAGCTCACTACTTAAGACCTGCACAGAGTGCGGACTGCGTGCGGACCAGATTGTCATCGAGATCCTGGAGCGCGAGATCATCAGCGACTACAATGCTTTCCAGACCGTGATCAACGAAAGTCGTGGCGCGGGCGTTATCTTTGCCATCGATGACTTCGGCTCGGGCTACGCCGGCCTCAACCTGCTGGCCGAGTTCCA
>JBEPXU010000302.1:0-2874 GCA_041641735.1 Ectothiorhodospiraceae bacterium | reverse complement strand
CTCGTGAAGCCGCTGAACTCTATGCCACCGGTTTTAGCCACAAAGAGGTCGCCAGGCGCATGGGTATCTCGCCCGAGACGGTTCGCAAACACCTGGCACGGACTTTCACCCAGCTCGGGATCAACAGCAAGGCCTCGCTGGCCCAAATCGTCAGCCAGGGACAAAAAAATTCATTCTGGATTCCACCCAACAAAAGGAGCCCGGATATGCCCTATAGCAGCCCTTCACAACTCCCTGACAGTGTCAGCAACAATCTTCCCAAACATGCACAAGAGATCTACATGGCCGCCTTTAACAATGCCTGGGATGAGTATAAAAACAAGCAGGCGCGGCGATGCCGATCGCGAGGAGGTGGCGCACAAGGTTGCCTGGAGAGCCGTCAAACAGCAGTATGAAAAAAGGGAGGGTAAGTGGCGTAAAAAGGAGTAAGCAGTACCGGCTACTCTTCTAGCTGGGAGTGATAGGCGCCATGCTGTTTCAGCAAATCACGTGCGGCATCACCATACCGCCGAATCCACTGGGCCAGGACCACATCGGAAACCTTCACTCCCCGCTCCAGCTGGGCATTGAGGCGCCGCAGTCCCTCATCAGAGATGCGTACCTCGCGTGAGACGCCCGGTCGCGATTTTCTGTTGTTCACGATGCCTCCGTATCCTTTTCATCAAGCCCGTCATCAGTGACGCCACTCTCCACCCGGTCGCGTCCCCGCGGTTTTGGCCGTTAGAGCCGTTCATCGGGGCAAGCAAGCAGCGTACCGGGAGTGTCCGCATTATGGGACTGAGCGATACCGACGCTGATCGTCTCGTGTTCGTCTGACCCTTAAATTTTCAGCGACAGGCAATTTGAGGGTCGGCTTAGTTGGCCTTCTTCACGAACTTGGTCAGGATCACGATCTGCTGGCCCTCGACACGCCCCTCGATCTGCTCCGGGTTGTCGGGCACCAGCGAGATGTTACGCACCGGTGTGCCGCGCTTGGCAGTGAGGCTGCTTCCCTTAACATTGAGGTCCTTGGTCAGGTGCACCGTATCGCCCGCTTCGAGCACCGCGCCATTGCTGTCCAGATGCTTGACGGTCTCTTCCTCACTCCCCGCTTCCATACCGGCTTTGGCCCAGTCCAGTACATCATCCTCCAGGTAGAGCATGTCCAGCAGTTCCTGCGGCCAACCCTCGGCGCTCAGACGGGTGAGCATGCGCCAGGCCATTACCTGTACCGCCGGCACCTGGCTCCACATGCTGTCGTTGAGGCAGCGCCAGTGATTGACATCGACCTTTTCCGGGTCCTCGATCTGCTCGCGGCAGGTGGCACAGATCAGGATACTCTGCTCGGCGCTACCGTCGGACGCCGGCGGCACCTCATAGACTCCCAGCCCCTCTGTGGCACCACACAACTCACACTTCGATTCGCTGCGCTCGTGCAGCACCTTTTCCGTACTCATGCTCAATTCGACTCCGGCCGGATAATAAATAGATAAAAGAGCCGTGAATTATAACATGCCCGGAGGGAATGACCGGTTTGATGCATTGCTCGCGGGCTCTGCTAAGTTTAGTAGGGACAATGACATGGACAAATAGGGAGAGATCTCCATGAAACGATTTCGCATTGCAGTGTTGTTATTGATGAGCCCGATGCTGGCGCTGGCCGCCGACCTCAGCGGTACCTGGCGCGGTAACGACGGCGGTACCTACTATCTGGTTCAGCGGGGCAACAGCCTCAACTGGTATGGCGAGCAGAACAGCACCAACCCTGCCTGGTCAAACGTATTCGATGGCCGCATCCGCGGCGACAGGATACGCGGTAACTGGACCGATGTGCCCAAAGGGCGCACCCGGGGCCACGGTAAGCTTGATCTTCGGATCACCGCCTCGGGCAACATCCTGAAGATCACCCGCAAGAGCGGCGGCTTCGGCGGCTCGCAATTAACCCGCGCCGGTTACACACCACCGCCACCGACCGCCCCCAGACCGCAGGTACAGCGTCCGGCCATGCCCGCGCAACCTGCCCGTCCGCCCATGGCACAACGCAAGCCTGTGCCGATGCAGCGGATGGTCAAGGAGGACTGCATCTCCTTCAACCCGCGCAACGCCCAGCGCAAGCAGGTCAACGGCAGCTGGAAAATCGTCGACGGCAGCCACTGGATGTTCGACTTCGGCAACAACGGGCAGGAGGCCGCCCAGGCCCTGCGAATCATCAAACACTACCGCATGGACCAGTCCTGCTTCGTGGGTCGCCCCGGCCCCTCGTTCAAATACATGCTGCGCAAAGGCAATGCCCCATCCGGTAGCCTTCGCGGTGAGGACTGCATCGGTTTCAATCCCGCCTCGCTCAGTGTCGAGCAGCATGGTGGGCGCTGGAAGGTCGTCGACGGCAGCCACTGGCTGCTCGACTTCGGCAGCAAGCAGAATGAGGCCCAGCAAGCCCTGGCCATCATCAAAAAGCACGGCTTCAACAAGAGCTGTTTTGTCGGTCGCCCCGATCCCAGCTTCAGTTACATGAGACGCTAAGACGGTAAAGGGCGGTCCGGACGGACCGCCCCTACCAAGTAAAGCACGGGTTGACTCATGGAAAGGTAAGCTTTGATTGTGAGGGATTCACACCGCGAAGCAGCCGCGCGAGGATATCCGAACCGGTAATGACACGTTTCTGCTCGGCCCACACCAGCACCAGGTCGTACTTCATCGCATCATCGGCCACATTCTTTCCTGCCGTCATCAACCTGGACAATACATGCCCCAGCAACAGGTGGGTATCGCGTACAATGACCGGATGGTGGCAATAATGACGCGGGTTTACCGGTTCTTCCTCGAAAAAAACCGCACGCAGGAACTCGTTGGCATTCAGGACCAGTGAGGGCTCCCCGACCTCATCGGTAATAA
>JBEPXU010000301.1:0-2888 GCA_041641735.1 Ectothiorhodospiraceae bacterium | reverse complement strand
CGGTCAAGCCGGTGCGGGATACGGCAAAACAATTTCACCTGCCACGGCCTTTTTCGCGTATACTCTCACCTTAAGTAAGCATCCGGTCTGCGTTTTCTGCTTCGCGGCAATCCTTTCGGTAAACCTCGAAACACCCCCATCGGTACTGCTGGACCGGTCCCTGCAAAGGGCTGATGCAGTGTCGAACCAGGAGTCATCCAATTTATGTCATTTGATACCCTCGGCCTGTCGGCCGATATCCTTCGTGCGGTCAAGGAAAAGGGCTATAGCGAACCCACCCCGATCCAGGCCCAGGCCATTCCCGTTGTACTCGAAGGCGGCGACCTGATGGCCGGCGCCCAGACCGGCACCGGCAAGACCGCCGGCTTTACCCTGCCGCTGCTCGAGCGCCTCTACCGGCAAAAGCCGGACAAGGGACGCCCCGTGCGCGCCCTGATCCTCACCCCCACCCGCGAGCTGGCCGCCCAGGTCGAGGAGAGTGTGGTGACCTACGGTAAGTACCTGCCGCTTAAATCCGCCGTGATCTTCGGCGGGGTGAAGATCAATCCGCAGATCGAGAAGCTGCGCCGCGGCGTGGATATCCTGGTGGCGACACCGGGTCGTTTGCTCGATCACCTGCAGCAGAAGACCGTGGACCTCTCCCGCGTCGAGGTGCTGGTGCTGGATGAGGCGGATCGCATGCTCGATATGGGCTTTATCCGCGATATCCGCAAGGTGCTGGCGGCGCTGCCGAAGCAGCGCCAGAACCTGCTCTTCTCCGCCACCTTCTCCAACGAGATCAAGAAGCTGGCCGATGGCCTGCTGCACAACCCCGAACTGATCGAGGTGGCGCGTCGCAACACCTCCTCCGAGCTGGTCAACCAGGTGATCCACCCGGTGGACCGCACCCGCAAGGCGGAGCTGCTATCCCAGCTGATCGGTCAGGGCAACTGGCAGCAGGTGCTGGTCTTTACCCGTACCAAGCATGGTGCCAACCGCCTGTCGCAGCAGCTGGAGCGCGACGGCATCACCGCCGCTGCGATCCACGGCAACAAGAGTCAGGGTGCGCGCACCCGGGCGCTGGGCGACTTCAAGTCCGGTGCGGTACGGGTGCTGGTGGCGACCGACATCGCCGCCCGTGGCCTGGACATCAGCCAGCTGCCGCACGTGGTCAACTTCGAGCTGCCCAATGTTGCCGAGGATTACGTGCACCGTATCGGCCGTACCGGTCGGGCCGGCAACGAGGGTGAGGCGATGTCGCTGGTGTGTGTCGACGAGCACAAACTGCTGCGCGATATCGAGCGACTGATCAAGCGCGACTTGCCCAAGGTAGTCATTCCCGGTTACGAGCCCGACCCGAGCATCAAGCCCGAGCCGATTCAGAAGGGGCGCGGCGCCCGCGGCGGACAGAAGCCGGGCGGTAATCGTTCCGGACAGAGGCGTGGCGGTCAGGGTGGCAAACCCGGCGGTAATCGTACCGCCCATGGCAAGGGTCAGGGGCAAAAACAGAATCGTTCAGGCCAGGGCGCACCCCGCCAACGCAGCCGCGCTGCGGGGTAAATCGATTAGGTGGTGATAATGACCCGCAAGGCATCCAATCGCGGGACCACCGACCCAAGGGCGCGCTCCAGCGTTTGAATCTGCCCCTCGAAGAAGGCGATCTCCTCCTCGCGCACGTTGGGATTCACCCGGCGTAGCGCCTTGAGGCGGTCACGCTCGCGCTGCAGACTCTGCTGAGTCGGTGCGTGGGCCTGTTGTAGCAGGGCAGGGGCTTGATGATGCGCCAGGTTTTCACCACTTTGCAGCATCTCACGCAGGGCATCGGTGTAGGCGCGGACAATCTTGCCGGCGGTCTCGCTCTCCACCGCCTCGCCGACGGGGCTGATGCGGTCAAAGGCTGCCTCCGCGGCGCGATCCTTGCCGTCACTGTCGAGGACCAGCCTCAGTGTGGTGGGCGGCAGATGCAGCGACAGGGCGCTGGCGCTCTCCAGCACGAACAGACACTCCAGTAGCAGCTCCCCCGCCGCCACCCCCGGCAGTTTTGCCGCGATCACTGAACAGTTGCCCCGCTCGCTATCAAGCACCATCTCCATCGCGCCGCTGACCAGCGGATGCTCCCAGGTCAGAAATTGGATGTCCTCATTGGCCAGTGCGGTGTCGCGGTCGAAGGTGATGGTCATCCCCTCCTCATGCAGGCCGGGAAAGTGGCTGTGTTGCATCTGCTCCGAGGGGCGCAGGATCAGGCACTGTTCGCTGTGCGGTTCGGTGTCGATGCCGTGGCAGTCGAACAGCGATTCCAGATAGCCGGGCAGGTTCGAGTCAGTGTCTGCCGCCAGCGCCGCCTCGCGCAGTGCATCGGCGACATGGGGGCGGCAGGAGTTGTACTCCAGCAGCCGGTCACGGCCGCTTTGCAGTGCCTCGTTCAATTGCCGGTGCAGTTGTTGGGTGGTGGTGATTAGGGCAGGCAGGTCAGCCAACCCCTCATCCACCTGGTGTAGCGCCTCGATCAGACTTTCGCGGACCTTCACAAACACGCTATGGCCGGCGGGGCAGGTCCGTTCGAAGGCGTTGAGTCCTTCGTGGTACCAGTGGAACATCACCGCCTGGGCACTCTGCTCCAGATAGGGCACATGGAGGTGGATGGTCTCGCGCTGGCCGATGCGGTCCAGCCGGCCGATGCGCTGCTCCAGCAGGTCAGGGTTGAGCGGCAGGTCGAACAGCACCAGGTGGTGGGCGAACTGGAAGTTGCGCCCCTCGCTGCCGATCTCCGAGCAGAGCAGTACCGGGCTGCCGTACTCCGGGTCGGCAAACCAGGCCGCGGCGCGATCCCGCTCGATGAGGCTCATTCCCTCATGGAACAGGGCGGCGTGCAGGCCGGCCTGCTCCCGCAGGGCAGCGGCCAGTTCCAG
>JBEPXU010000300.1:0-2893 GCA_041641735.1 Ectothiorhodospiraceae bacterium | reverse complement strand
GGTGGACAGAGACTTTGGGATTATGCTGCAGGTCAGTTGATCCTTTCCGAAGCAGGAGGGGTATCTGCGACACTGGATGGTGATGCGGTATTCCAGAACGGCTTGTCGGCACGAACAATTGTCGCCGCTACCTCACCTGAGCTGTTTGCTTCCTGGCAGCGTTGGCTGCGGGGGGATGTGTGAAACCAGTAAGTTATTTGGGTGAATGGAGGCTTCATACTGCTATGGCTGTGGCGTCCGTGTTTCCGGTACTTGTCGCGCTGATACTCTCACCCTATGGGTACGAGCTGTCACAGCATGAGCAGCCCGGTGCCGTTAGTATGCGCGCGGAAACGGTCAGTTCGGTTCCCCAGCTGGAATCGCTTTTTGTTCAGCATGATTATCATTGGCCTCCGGCAGAGGCGGTTCCAGCCCTGGCGATAAAGACCCTGCCCCGACCGACACAGAATTTATCAATCGAGAAAAAGAAGAGTCTTTTTTTTCGAGCCATCCTCCCCTTGGTGCTGGCAGAAAATATGCATATTGAAGCACAGCGGAACTGGTTAAAACAGCTTCGTTCAAGGAAAATCGAAATGGATCCAATGCGAATTGAGCAATTGGCAAGAGTCTATCGTGTTGACCTCACGCTTCCTGTTGAACAGCAGATTAGTCAGTTATGGATTAAGGTAGACGTTATTCCGGCTGGACTTGTGCTGGCTCAGGCTGCCAATGAAAGCGGTTGGGGAAGTTCACGCTTTAGCCTGGAGGTGAATAACCTGTTCGGTGAGTGGACTTACAATGCAGCGAGTGGAGTATTACCCGCTAACAGGCCCGAAGGGGCTTACCACTATGTACGCCGTTTCGACAGTTTGAGGGCGTCGGTACGCTCCTATATGCAAAACCTCAATAGTGGCCGGGCCTATACATTGTTTCGTCGCTTAAGGGCCGATATGCGACAAAAGGGGAAACCCCTCGATCCCATTGTTTTAGCGGAGGGGCTAAAGCGCTATTCCGCAAGGGGGGATGATTATATCAGGGAGATCCAGGCGCTGATTAGGCACAATGATCTCAATAGCCTGGGTCCGCTGGATCTGGTCCGTTGAACCATGGATGACTAAACCAATAATAGCGTCCATTCACGGCTGGCGCAGTGCAATTATAGCGACTTCTTCCTTTGCGAAGCTGTGACGAGGCCTGTACGGAAACCTTGTGCGGCGACACTATTTTAGTATTGAGCCGATGACCACTACCCTGAAAGCAGTTTATTTGCTCTGTCCTTAAGCCGGATGTCTCGTTAAGCTTTAGCGTCAATAGCGGCGGGTCGTTTTGTCCAATCTCCGGTTCATAGGGGTGATACCTGTCAAGTGGCATGGGTAGGCTTGAGACTTTGACTGAAAAGGTTCTCAGCGGCGAGTAGTGTTCGTTGATGGGAAAACGCGGCAGTGTCGTGGGGGAACTGTACTGGCCGATTGCCCCTGAGTGCTGTCCGAAGGCAAGATAACCCATGTCGCGTAAGAGTTTGGCAACAGCGATATTATATTCACCAAATGGATAGGCAAAAAGCCGCTGCCCCTGTAAACCCAACTCCTTATCCATGAGCCGTTGAGCCTCAGAAATATCCTCTCGTATACGTGCCAGCCATTGCTGAGCGTTTTCCCCCTTCTTTCTGTGGGTAAGGTGCAGGTGGCCGGCACCATGGTTGGCGAAATCGATATTGTGTTGCTGCATCTCCCGCATCTGTGCCCAGCTCATGTACCCATGGGCTGAGCGTTGCACGGCCTTCGTGTTAACGAATACGGTTGCTGGGAGGCCTCTTCGTTTCAGCTCCGGATAGGCATGTTGATAGAATGAGAGGTAGGCATCGTCAACCGTAATGGCTACGGTCTTGTCAGGTATCACTCCACCCTTGAAGAGTTTCTCCAGTATTCGTCGCACAGGCCAAATGGTAAAGCCTTGTTGCTGCAGGTAGTCGAGCTGCGCCCTGAACTGCCCCATACGCACATTGGTAGTAGGGTATTGGTTCTCGTCAAAGCGGTGATACATCAGTACGACAGCATGCGGGGGGAAGTCGTTTGCCTGTGCCGATAGGGCAAGTAGCAGGAGAATGAGTGTCAGCATGTATCTCATGCCAACAGTATAGAAGGGGATACGGAGTTTTGTATAAGCAAGAGGGGGCGAGTAAGCCCCCTCATGCGCTCATCAGGCCAGGCGGTCGTCGGCGACGTGGTACTTCGGATCCTCAATGACATTAACCTCGACCAGATCGCCGGCCTTCTCCAGTAGGTCCTTACACTCCTGGCTGAGGTGGCGCAGGTGCAGGGTCTTTCCTTCCTTGATATAGCGTTCCGCCAGCGAATCGATGGCTTCAATCGCGGAGTGATCCACGACCTTGGAGTGATAGAACTCGACGATCACATCATCCGGGTCATTCTTCGGATCGAACAGATCCTGGAAGTTGCTGACTGAGGCAAAGAACAGCGGGCCGGACAGCTCGTAAACCTTGGAACCGTGCTCATTGGTAAAGCTTGTGACCTGGATCTGCTTGGCATGCTCCCATGCGAAGACAAGTGCTGAGACGATGACCCCGACTACTACGGCGATGGCGAGATCGGTGGCCACGGTAACACCGGACACCAACACGATGACAAAGGCGTCGGACTTAGGAATCTTGCCCATGATGCGGAAGCTGGACCACTCGAAGGTGCCGATAACCACCATGAACATCACGCCGGTCAGGGCAGCCATTGGAATCTTCTCGATCAGGCCGGAGGCGAAGAGGATGAAGATCAGCAGGAAGATTGCTGCGGAGATTCCCGAGAGACGCCCCCGGCCGCCGGAGTTGATGTTGATCATCGATTGACCAATCATCGCGCAGCCGCCCATGCCACCGAACAGGCCGGTGACCACATTGGCC
>JBEPXU010000299.1:0-2897 GCA_041641735.1 Ectothiorhodospiraceae bacterium | reverse complement strand
TGCTGCAGTGGAGCCACAGCTGGTGGTGAAACAGGGGCAAGCCCAGGCATCCTCCAATCAAAAAGCTAAGGTGACGGGGGATAGCCAGCAGCAGGAGGATGTGTTGGAGACCGGGCCAGTCAGAGGGGAACACTGGTTAAAGCAACAACCCTTGGAAAACTACACCCTGCAGCTGATGGTGAGTGAAAATCGCGAGGCGGTTGAGTTTGTTGCCAGGCAAAGGAATGTTTCGGCGCCAAGGGCTGTGGCGGCGATAGAAAAGGATGGCAGGATTCGCTATGCCCTGTTCCAGGGTAGCTACCATGATCGAACGGGTGCTGAGGCGGCAGCATCGGATACGGAGGAGAACCTGAAGCCATGGATCCGTAGCTTTGAGAGCGTAATGCCGGAGCTAAAAAGTGAGGCAACCGCCGGGCGGAAAAAGTCCAAAGTGCACCGTGATCCTCGGGCAGCAGGCAACACAAGTATCAAGGATACGGCGTGGATCTGGAGCCGTAACCCGGCAAATTATGCGATACAGTTGGCGGCCGCACGTAATGAGCAGGGACTCGAGGCCAGAATGAGAAAGATGGCCCTGCCGGGTGAAATGGCGGTCGTGCAGACCTTGAGCCGAGGGCAGCGCTGGTATGTTTTGATCTTCGGGAATTTTTCCAGCTATGAGACAGCGCGTAGTGCAATCGTTCGTTTGCCTGCGTCACTGCAACAGGCCAATCCCTGGCCAAGAAGTTTCGCCAGCCTCCAGGATGAGCTCAGTCGCTCGACTCCTTTCCGTTAAGAGCTATAGTTAAAACCTGAACTTTTTACTCAATTAACGGCAAGTCCGCGCCAATTACACGCTTTTTCGCGCAGGAATTGAACCTGCGGCCGCACGGCAGTATACTGCTTGGCCATTTTGCCTGCCCGACCAGGCGGGGGACCGGCGATATTTCCCGGGAACTATCATTCGAGCAACGCAACCAATCGGTTACCGACTGTGAGCGAATCAAAAGTATACAAAGGTTTATATCGTCCCGACTTCGAGCGGGATAACTGCGGCTTCGGCCTGATCGCCCATATGGACGGCGCCACCAGCCACTGGCTGGTCAGCACCGCCATTGAAGCGCTGGGTCGCATGACCCACCGTGGCGCCATCGCCGCCGACGGCAAGACCGGCGACGGCTGCGGCCTGTTGCTGAAGAAGCCCGACAGCTTCCTGCGCGCCGTGGCTGACGAGGCCGGCATCAAGCTGGCGGACGACTATGCCGTGGGCGTGGTCTTCCTCGCCCAGGATGAGCCCACCGCGGCCGCCGGTCGTGAGGCGCTGGCCAAAGAGGTCGAGGCCGAAGGCCTGTCCGTGACCGGCTGGCGCGTGGTGCCCACCGACGCCTCCGCCTGCGGTGAAGCGGCGAAGGAGACCCAGCCGCAGATCGAGCAGATCTTCGTCAACCGTCCCGACGACATGGACAGCGGCGATTTCGAGCGCCACCTGTTCATCGCCCGCCGCCGCGCCGAGAAGGCGCGCGAGGCCGCCGGCGACCCGATGTTCTACGTGCCGACCTTCTCCTCCCAGGTGATCTCCTATAAAGGTATGGTGATGCCGGAGTTTCTGCCGGTCTTCTACCCCGACCTGGGCGACGAGCGTATGGAGTCGGCCATCGGCGTCTTCCACCAGCGTTTCGCTACCAACACCCTGCCCGAGTGGCGCTTGGCACAGCCGTTCCGCTATCTGGCACACAACGGTGAGATCAACACCGTGCGCGGTAACCGCAACTGGGCCCGTGCCCGTGCGCACACCTTCGCCACCGACAAGATCGCCAACATGGACGATGTGCGTCCGTGGGTCTCCATGGAGGGTTCCGACTCCTCCAGCCTCGACAACATGCTCGAGGCGATGATGGCGGGTGGCATCAGCATCTTCCGCGCCATGCGCTTGCTGATTCCGCCGGCATGGCAGAACGTCGGCGACATGGACCCGGAGCTGCGCGCCTTCTACGAGTACAACTCCATGCACATGGAGCCGTGGGACGGTCCGGCCGGTATCGTCCTGACCGACGGTCGCTACGCCGCCTGTACCCTGGACCGTAACGGTCTGCGTCCGGCCCGCTACGTCATCACCAAGCCCGGTGGCGGCGAAGCCAAAGAGGGCGATTACTCTGGGTGCGTGATCACCCTCGCCTCCGAGATCGGTGTCTATGACTACGACAATGCCGATGTCATCCGCAAGGGCCGCCTCAAACCCGGCCAGATGATCGCCGCTGATACCGAAACCGGTGAGCTGATCCTGCCGCAGGACATCGACAATAAGCTCAAGAGCGCCCAGCCCTACAAGGAGTGGATGAAGAACGCCCTCCACCTCGACTCCGTGCTGGAGGGTGACCCGATCACCGAGCAGCCGATGGAGAAGTGCGAGCTGGACACCTACCAGAAGCTGTTCCAGGTCTCCTTCGAGGAGCGCGACCAGGTACTGCGCGTACTGGCCGAAGGCGGTGCCGAGGCGATCGGCTCCATGGGCGACGATGCACCGTTCCCGGTGATGTCGCGCCGTGCCCGCTCTGTCTACGACAACTTCCGCCAGCAGTTTGCCCAGGTGACCAACCCGCCGATCGACCCGATCCGCGAGCAGATCGTCATGTCCCTGGAGACCCTGCTGGGCAGCGAGAAGAACCTGTTCGAGGAGACCGCCGATCACGCCAAGCGCCTGATCGTCGACTCACCGGTGCTCTCCGAGGGCAAGTTCCGCCAGCTGCTCAATCACGATGGTGGTGACTTCGCCAATACCGTGATCGACCTGAACTACCCGCTCGACTTCGGTCTGCAAAATGCCATCGAGGATATCGCCAACAAGGCGGTTGCCGCGGTTAACGACGGCAAGGTGGTGCTGATCCTCTCCGACCGTAACGTCGCTAAGGACACCATGC
>JBEPXU010000298.1:0-2899 GCA_041641735.1 Ectothiorhodospiraceae bacterium | reverse complement strand
ATGCAAATCGTGGCCCTGGGGATGCTCACCGTGCCCGATGCCTGGCTATCGGTGGCCTACGTCATGACGGCACAGGCACTTTCCGGTATCGCCAAGGACCTGAATAAAATGTCGGCCAAGGCCAGTGTGAAAACCCTGGTACCGAAGGATGCGGCACAGGGCGATTCGACCCTGTTCAAGTGGGTGGCGGTACTGACCGGCTCGAAAAACGCGCTCAAGGGCGGCGGATTTTTCATCGGCGCCGCGCTGCTGGAGTGGTTCGGTTTTCGTGCTGCGCTGGCAACACTGTCGGGGATGCTGCTCATTGCGCTCATTGTTACCGCGTGGCTGTTGCCGCGTGAAATCGGTAAGACCAAATCGAAGGCAAAGTTCAGTCAGGTATTCGCCAACGAGCCGGCAATCAACTGGCTTTCGGCGGCACGCTTCTTTCTCTTCGGCGCACGGGATATCTGGTTCGTCGTCGCCCTGCCGGTCTATCTCTATTCGATACTGGAGTGGGACTTCATGGCGGTGGGCGGTTTTCTCGCCCTGTGGGTGATCGGGTATGGTTTCGTCCAGGCCAGTGCACCGCGTTTGGTACGCCGCAGTCATCACGGCGCTGGCCCTGGCGGCAGCACTGCCCGGCTGTGGGCGCTGCTGTTGATGCTCTCCCCGGCAGCCATCGCCATCGCTCTGCATTTGGGTTGGCCTGCAGAAACCGTTTTAATCGTCGGGCTGGCGTTGTTCGGCATTCTGTTTGCCATCAACTCGGCGGTTCACTCCTATCTTATTCTCGCCTTTTCGGATCACGACAAGGTCTCGATGAACGTCGGCTTCTACTACATGGCCAACGCCGGTGGCCGCCTGGTCGGCACGGTGCTCTCCGGCTGGATTTATCAACGCTACGGCCTGGAGGGGTGCCTGTGGTGGTCGAGCGGCTTCGTGCTCGCTTCCGCCCTGCTCGCCTTCCGATTACCGGAAAAACAGATGACTCTCGCAGAGACGCCAAGAACGCCATGATAAAACTGGAATTAGGAAATACACCTTTGTGGGTACAACCAAATCGCGGTCGGGACGGCCGCTCCCACAGTAACCCAATGCCCGTGGGAGCGACGGTCCCTGTCGCGATTTAGGGCAAGACAACCGAACATTGCCGGGCCTCGCTGCCCGGCCTTGGGTTCTCGTAAAGAAAGGGGTTCATTGCCTTGGCGCTCTTTGCGGCTTTGCGAGAAAACACGAATCATCAAACAAGGAGACAGAAATGAGTGATGCACCGCAACTGCACTCTTCCATCGTTGCCATGGTCTCGCTGGCAGCCGGCATTGCCAGCAAACACCCGGACATGGGGCTGTGTCAGCTGGATAAACTCAAAGAGATGGGCGTGCCGCCGAGTCAGCTCGATAGCGTGATCGAGATCGCCCGTCACATCCGCGACGAGGCGGCCCAGAAACTCGATGCCGCCTTCGACGAGAAGGCCGGCAACAAACCTGCGGGAAAGCCGCTCAATATTCAGGTCACGACCGAAGAGGGGAGTTGTTGCAGTTCCACCCCGAGTGGTCAATCCTGTTGCTAACCGAAGAGGAGCATTTCAATGAAAAACATCAAGGTACTCGGCAGCGGCTGTCGCAACTGCCAGACCACCTACGACCTCATCGCCGATGTAGCCAGAAATCAGGGCATCGACGTCGAACTGGAGAAGGTCGAAGATATCGGCCAGATAATGGGGTACGGTGTGATGTCCACGCCGGGCGTTGTGATTGACGAACAACTGGTGCATAGCGGCAGCATTCCCGACCGCAAGCTCATTGAGGAGTGGTTGGCTTGAGTGACGACTGCTGCACCAGTGCAAGCTGGCAACAGGCCAGCTGCCCAACCTGCGGCGAGAAGTGTCGGGAGGTTTCGCTACAGACCATGCTTCACCATTTGAATGCCCCGTGGATGCATAGTCTTGAACCTGTCACACACTATTTCTGCGGTAACCGGGACTGCGAGATCAGTTATTTCAATCCTGAGGGCAACCGTTACAGTCTCATCGTGCTCCGTCCGGAAACCCGTACGGCCCTGGCCAATGAGATGATCTGTTACTGTTACGGCATCGATAAGGAAACAGCGCTGAACGAACCGGATGCCAAGGTATTTGTGATCGAACAGACCCGCAGCAGGGCCTGCGCCTGCGAAAGCCGAAACCCTTCCGGTCGCTGCTGTCTGAAGGATTTTCCGCAGTAGCTCAGGACGAGCCGTTAATGTAGGGAACGCCGGTGCCGCCGAGACCGCAATAGCCACCTGGATTTTTTGCCAAGTACTGCTGGTGATACTCCTCAGCATAGTAGAAAGACGGGGCGGGAACGATTTCGGTAGTAATATGGCCCTTACCGGCGGCGCTCAATACCGCCTGGTAGTGCGCCTTGGAGGCGAGTGCCGCGTCCTGCTGGGCCTCGCTGTAGTAGTAGATGCCGGAGCGGTACTGGGTGCCCACATCGTTGCCCTGACGCATTCCCTGGGTCGGATCGTGGGATTCCCAGAAGACCCGAAGCAGGGCCTCGTAACCGACGACAGTCGGATCGAAGATCACCCGCACCACCTCGTTGTGACCGGTCATGCCGCTACAGACCTCCTGGTAGGTGGGATTGGGGGTGTAACCGCCAGAGTAACCGACCATGGTGGAGTAGACGCCCCGGGTCTCCCAGAAGCGGCGCTCTGCCCCCCAGAAGCAACCCATGCCAAATATCGCCATCTGCATTCCCTCCGGAAACGGCGGCAATAACCGGTGCTCGTTTACGTAGTGCAACTCGGGCACGGGCATCTCCTCATCACGCCCGGGGAGTGCCTCATCGGGAGCGGGCATTTCGGTTTTTTTATGAGAGAACATTATCTCGCACCTCAGGATAAGGTTTCCTTGCGGTTCAAGTTAGCAGAGATG
>JBEPXU010000297.1:0-2906 GCA_041641735.1 Ectothiorhodospiraceae bacterium | reverse complement strand
TCGTTGCTGCCTTGGTGTGAGTGCGCTTTTGCCGCAGCTGGTGAGGCAGCCAGGTTGCAGCACTCACCGGTACGATTGCACCTGAATTATGAGCAGCTCGATATCAGTCCCGATGAAAAGCTGGGGCTGCTAGGGGCGCATTACCTGGTGGCCTTCGATAACGACTGGTATTTCGGCCCCTCGGTATTCAGCGCAATGGACGGTGAGCGTGGTGGTTTTTTCACTGGTGGTTTCACGGCAGGGACCCGTCGGCGTATTGCAAAGAGCTGGTACTGGGATAGCGGTCTGTTTGTCGGTGCGGGGGGAGGTGGCTCCGCGCCGCAGGGTGGTGGCATGATGGTGCGTCCGCATTTAGGGATCAGTTACGACCTTGGCAATCTGAGCGTCGACGGCGCGGTCTCCTATATTAATTTTCCCAACGGCGATATAGAGAGTACCCAGTTCAGTCTGGGACTGGGTATCCCCTTTACTGCCTACTATGGTCGGGCGACGGATACCGGTCGAACCATCCTGCCGCTGGATTTGCGAGGGCTTTCCCCGCGTGAAACCGAGTGGCTTGCCACCTGGAGGGAGTACCAGCCTGATGCCCCTGCCAAAACCACCCACGGTGCCGAGATGCCGCATGCCCTGCAAGTGCTCGGTTTTGAGTACCGGCACTATCTGTGGCAGCAGGGCTATTTACTGGCAGAGGCGGCGGGCGCGGCGGGAGGGCATTCCGACGGGTATGCGGAGCTGATGGCCGGCATCGGCTATCGAGTGCCGCTTTCACGTCGCTGGTCATCCACGGCCAGTGTTGCCCTGGGTGGCGCAGGGGGAGGAAGGGTCGATACCGATGGCGGCTTGAGTGGCAAGCTGGGTCTGGGGCTGGAGTATACAATAACGCCTTCGCTCAAACTGGGAATTGAGGCGGGACGTATGGAAAGTGCAGGAAGTTTCGCCGCAGATGTTTATGGCATGCACCTGGGCTATCGCATCGGTACGGTTGCCGGTGGTCAGCACTCTCGTTTATGGCCTGAGGGGAAACCGGTGCGGCTGGCGGGCTGGCGTATTGTTGCGGCGCAGCACACGGTTCAGAGTGCGGCACGTAAGCATGGCGAACCTCGTGATCTGCATCTGCTCGGAGGTAAGGTTGAGCGTTTTCTCAACCGCTCTATTTATGTGACAGGTCAGGCCTTTGGTGCCTACGATGGGGGTGCGGGTGGCTATGCCGTCGGACTGATCGGGGCCGGATGGGAGTTGCCGCTGAGAAGGGATCGGCGTCTCGCGCTTGACCTTGAGCTGGCTGCAGGTGCTGCAGGTGGGGGTAGTGTGGATGTCGGTGGCGGGACCATCGTACAGCCGATGGCCGCACTGATTTGGCGGATGAACAAAACGCTGGGGCTTCGCCTGGAGGCGGGCAGAGTCAGCTCCGATGGCGGGGCTCTCGACAGTAACATGCTTGGTCTGGCGCTGCAGTTTGAATTCAGTCGACCGGAGTATGGCAACAGGGAGTGGCGTTGACGGCGCTCAGGTGCCCGCCATAACCAGAATAAGGTGTCTCCATTACCCGTCAGGGTCGTTTCTGGATGTTCTGGTATAGTCGTTGATAACGAGAAGAATAGATAAAGGGGATGCCACAGGATCCGGCAAGACGGATTTCCGTTTATTAACAACCCCGATGTCTGAAGGGATATCTTGGCAAGGAGGTAAGTGTGGGCGAGATGGCGATATGGTTGGCACTGATTGGCGCCGTGCTGGGTGTCGTGACACTCGGTCAGGCAGGCTTGCTTTTCGGTGCCGTTATCGGCTTCCTACTGGGGCAGGTTTACCACCTTGGGCGGCGGTTACAGACAGTCGAGGAGGCACTGGCTGCACGGGTAAAGCGCCACGGTGTACCAGAAGAGGAGCCACAAACAGCGAGGGTGCCCGCCAGGGAGCCCGTTAAACCAACCGGGGAAGCGGTCCCGGAAAGTCCAGAGCCTTCTTTTGCCGAAGAGCCACCGGCAAAGACCGAGGTCCCGGTTGTCGAGCAGCGTGAAACGGCAGCTGCCGCAACGCCGTCCCCCGCCGGTCCGTTTATCGATATCGAGTTGCCTGAGAGCGAGGGACAATCAACGGAGAGCCGGTTCTGGCAATCGATTGTGGGAGTCTTCACCGACAGCAATGCGGTGGTGCGGGTAGGCATCGTCGTGCTCTTTTTTGGTGTCGCCTTCCTTATCAAGTATGCGGCCGATCGCAATCTCTTTCCCATTGAAATGCGTCTCGCTGCAGCGGCGCTCGGTGGTATCGGGTTGATAGCACTGGGCTGGTATTTGCGCCTGCGTCGTACGGCCTATGCCCTGCTCATTCAGGGGGGCGGTATTGGTATTTTCTACATTACGGTTTATGGCGCGGCCAAGATCTATCATCTCATTCCCCTCGGTATGTCCTTTGGGCTCATGGTCGCCATCGTGTCCATTTCGGCATTGTTGGCGATTCTTCAGGAGTCACGCAATCTCGCCGCCTTTGGTATCAGCGGCGGTTTTCTTGCTCCGATCCTGACCTCTACCGGTGAGGGCAGCCATGTGATGCTGTTCTCCTACTATGCGCTGCTCAATGCGGGCATTCTGGGTATTGCCTGGTTCAAGGCGTGGCGTGAGCTCAACCTGCTGGGCTTCCTCTTTACCTTTGTCATCGGGACTTTCTGGGGAGCTCAGTACTACCGGCCGGCCTACTTCGAGACCACCGAGCCTTTTCTCATACTCTTCACCCTCTTTTACGTGGCCATTGCTGTGTTGTTTGCTCTGCGCCAGCCGCTGAAACTGCGCGGTTATGTCGATGGCACCCTGGTCTTCGGTGTGCCGGTCGTCGGCTTTGCCCTGCAGGCCGGCCTGGTAAAGGATTTTGAGTACGGCATGGCATGGAGTGCTTTGGCGCTGGCGGTCCTC
>JBEPXU010000296.1:0-2908 GCA_041641735.1 Ectothiorhodospiraceae bacterium | reverse complement strand
CACTTTCTCTTCAAGTGACTTTCTCAAAGGTTCGAAGAGTGCTGCGATTGCCAATGCATAAAACGGCATGGCGATAAAGAGGTAGTAGTCGTTCTGCTTTGGGCTGAGCATCAACGGCACACTGCCCGACAAGGCGATAGTCAAAAACAACCAGAATCGATTGTCCGGCTTCAGCTTCTTCCACCCCGTTTTACTTATAAACATCAACAAGCTTAACACCAGCAGTGGAGAAATCAGCTCTTCTGTAAGCAGTGAGTCGAGGAGTTTGGTACGAGAGTGAACACTCCTGTCACCACTCAATGAGCCGATCACCTGATCATTGATATAGGTACTTAGATAAGTCGATGCCTGATCGCTCGTAATCGTCAATACCCAAAAGCTGAGCAAACAACTGATGCCCATCACGCTCAGAATCGTGACCGTCCGCCTAAAACCGACAGTCGGCAAAAAAATCCATGCGAAAAAGGGAATGGCTAAAGGATATAGCGCTGCCGGTCCCTTGATCATCAGCCCTGTAAAGATAAAAACACCGGACAGCAGTCCACTCAGGATGGCCTCAGCTCGCTTCTCACTCTGTAGCGAATAGATACAAACGGTTGCAGTTAAGAGAATGTTTAATGTGAAAATATGTTCAAGCCAGTTATACGACAGGACATAACCGGTTATCGGGAACAGGACAAAGATAAGCAGTACAAACCAACTGCCATTTATATCGCCATATAGTTGCTTTCGAATCCTGGCGATTAGGGCCAATATGCCGAATCCAATCACAAATCCATAAAACTTATCGATAAGTTCAGTATCGCCAAAGAGCTTGTAGAACAGCGATTGAATATAGATGCCGAGCGGCGGATGTTCATGAAAATGCCTAAATAACTCATCGGTTAGACGCATGTCCCAAAAACTGCCATAGCCTTCCGCGAGATTTCTCGCCAGTGAGGCATAAATCATTCCGTCGACAAAATAGCCCTGCATCAGTGCACTATGTAGGGTAACGAGGGGATATAACGCTAAAACAAGGAAGAAGAGGGGTTTTGTTGTCTGCTTCACAGCCAATCAGTCCTGTTGCCTGTCACTTACGCGACCAGTGAATTATTGTATACTTCCGCCATCTCCGTGCGGGCAATAAACTTTATCATATTCTAATGATTTCATCTTTAACTTCAGATGCTTGCAAACTCATCAGCAATAGCTGTAGTGACAGGTCAACCCAGGAAATGGACCGGTAACGCTTTGACTATGCACATCCTCGTGGTTCGAAATGACAAGCTGGGCGACTTTATGCTGGCCTGGCCGACCTTTTCACTGCTGAAACATCACTGGCCTGACATTCATATTAGCGTCCTGGTCCCTAGCTACACAGCGCCGATGGCAGAAATCTGTCCATGGATCGACGAAGTCGTTATTGATCAGCCAGAAGAAGGGCTATTTGCGTTACGAAACAGCATCAGGCTAGGACATTATGATGCCGTGCTAACCCTGTTCTCCAGCGGAAGGCTCGGTCTTGCTACCTGCCTTGCCGGCATTCCCTACCGCCTAGCACCGGCTACCAAACTGGTTCAGTTCTGTTACAACCATCGCCTGACACAGCGCCGCTCACGCTCAAAAAAGCCCGAATACGCCTATAATCTGGATCTAGCCTATCGACTGCTCCGTGACCTTAAGGGTATACCAGGGCACATGGCCACCGCCGAAGATTCGGACGATTACCTCCCAAAAGAACTCACGCGCCCGTTGCTGCAATTCAATCCCGATGAAATCCGCCTGCTGCGGGAAACTTTTTGCAGGCAACACAAGTTTGAGCCGCACTCCAGGCTGATTTTCATCCACCCTGGAAGCGGCGGCTCCGCTAACAATCTGAGCCTCGATCAGTACGCCCGGCTGGCAACTACATTAAAGTGTGAAGAGCCTTTTGCGTTTGTTATCTCCGCCGGTCCCGGTGAGGAAGAGGCTGCCGGAAGACTGAAGAAGATGCTAGCTCCGCTGCCGGCGACGGTATTACGTCCGCAAGGTGGCCTGCCCGAACTCAGTCGACATCTGCAGTTTGCCGATCTCTTTATCAGCGGCTCGACCGGTCCGTTACACATTGCCGGTGCTCTGGATAGACCAACCGCAGCCTTTTACCCAAGACACCGCTCTGCTACTCCGCTACGCTGGCAAACGCTCAACGCGCCGGACAAACGCCTTGCGTTCGTGCCACCACCTGGAGCAGAGGCCGAACAGGTTGCGAGTATCGATGTGGAGCACGCGGCGCGTGAGATCAGCGAGAAGTTGTTACCTTAAAGGTTGCATGACGCTGGCGTAGCAGTGTCCAAAGGGCGGAGAAGTGCTCCGACTCATCGAACACTCTGTCCGCCTTCTCCTTCCCTGCCACAGCCAACCGGCCAACTAGTTCGCGATCCTGCCACAGCCGTTGCAACTGTAGGTAAAGGTCATTCTCATCGGTTGAGCGGAACAACAGACCGGTTTTATCGTGATCGATAATCTCCGGCACCCCGCCCCGATCCGAACCGATCACCGCCACGCCGGCGCGCATCGCTTCGACCAGCACCAGACCGAAGGTCTCCTCCACTGTGGTAAGGGCAACAACATCACAGGCCTGCATTAGGCGCTGCGGCTGCTCCACAAAATCAAGGAACAGAATCCGCTCCTGCCAACCCTTGTCACGAACCTTCTGCTTCAGGGCTTCCAGATAGTCCGGCTCCATGGCATGGCCAACGATAAGGGCTGCCACATCCTCGCCCTGCTCCAGCGCCCGGCCGACCGCATCGACCAGCAGGTGCTGTCCCTTATAGTGCTTGATACGGCCAATAAGGCCCACCAGGAACGTCTGGTCACTAATGCCGAACTCGCTTCGCAAGGCACTTCGCTCTGCCTCATTCAGAAAACTCTGCGGTTCGGCAACACC
>JBEPXU010000295.1:0-2922 GCA_041641735.1 Ectothiorhodospiraceae bacterium | reverse complement strand
ACTCACGGAGCGGCTGGGTAGCTCGATCGTCGAGCGTTGCGGTGAGGCCGTGCCCCACGCACAGGATGTGGCTGTGCTCGCCGCTGATGCCGTGACAAAGGGGATGTGCGTACCGGCCGAACAGGCCTTGCCGATCTATCTTCGTGATCAGGTGGTGCAGCGGCCGGCCGCCAAGTAGCCGATAGCCGGGGCCATAAACATGGGCTGGAGTCACTTTCACCACCAGGCGGATATCGGTGTTTGTGGCGAGGGGGAGGGGCTGGAACAGGCCTTTTCCCAGGCTGCACTGGCGATGATTGCGGTGATCACCGACCCCGGCCTGGTTCGTCCTGAAAAGAAAGTCGCTATTCACTGTCACGCTCCTGACAAAGAGCTCTTGCTGGTGGATTTCCTCAATGCCCTTGTCTATGAGATGGCTACTCGCCACATGCTTTTTTCCCGTTTCGATGTTGCCATATCGGAAAATCGTCTCGAAGCCTGCGTCTGGGGCGAGGCGCTTGATGTGCAGCGCCATCAGCCGGCGGTGGAGGTCAAGGGAGCCAGCTATACTGCCTTGCAGGTTAAGGAGGAAAACGGCCACTGGATCGCCCGGTGTGTCGTGGATGTTTGAGTTTGGTCTGGAGGGCAAGATGGGACAGCTGCAACAGCAATCTCCCTATCGCTGGGAACTGGCGCCCGAGGGCGGGATGCGGGTACCGGCCGTGCTCTTTGCGGATACCCCCCTCATCGAGAGCATGGATGAAAAGGTGCTGGAACAGGCAATGAATGTCGCCAGGCTGCCGGGTATCGTTCAGGCCAGCTATGCGATGCCCGATGCCCACTGGGGTTACGGTTTTCCTATCGGCGGTGTTGCCGCCTTCGATGCCAGCCAGGGCGGTGTGGTCTCTGCTGGTGGTGTCGGTTTCGATATCTCGTGCGGGGTAAGGACCCTGTTGACCGGGGTGTCGGCAGAGGAGGTCAGGTCGCAGCGTGAACGGCTTGCTGATGCACTGTTTGCGGCGGTGCCCGCCGGGCTCGGCAGCACAGGCCGGATACGTCTGCGTGGCCACGAAATGGACGCCATGCTCAGCGGTGGTGCCCACTGGGCCGTGGGCCAGGGGTTTGGCGAGGAGGCCGATCTGCTACGGACCGAGGAACGGGGTCGAATGGCCGGTGCACGACCCGAAGAGGTCTCGGAACATGCCAAAAAACGCCAGCGCGACGAGATGGGCACACTCGGTTCCGGCAACCACTATCTTGAGGTCCAGCGGGTCTCGGATATTTATGATACCGGGGCGGCGGAAGCCTTTGGCCTGAAAGAAAATGAAGTGGTGATCAGCCTCCACTGCGGCTCCCGCGGACTGGGTCACCAGATCGGTACCGAGTATCTTCGGGAGATGGTGCTCGCCGCTGCCGATTATGGGATCAACCTGCCGGACCGGGAGCTGGCCTGCGCCCCCATCGATTCGCCCCTGGGACGGCGCTATCTGGGGGCCATGCGTGCCGGTATTAACTGTGCCCTGGCCAACCGGCAAATCATCACCCACCTGACCCGCGAGGCGGTCAGTAAAGTCCTACCCGATGCTTTGTTGGGCCTTCTCTATGATGTCTCCCACAACACCTGCAAACTGGAGCGCCACATGATCGATGGGCGTGAGCGGGAGCTGTATGTCCATCGCAAGGGAGCAACCCGTGCCTTCGGTCCCGGCCATGCCGAGTTGCCGCCTGAGTACCGTGCGGTGGGCCAGCCGGTGATCATCGGCGGCTCCATGGGGACCTCCTCCTATATCCTGGCAGGTACCCGCGAGTCCGAATCGCTGGCCTTCAGTTCTGCCTGTCACGGTGCGGGGCGAGCTATGAGTCGTCACGCGGCGACGCGAAAATGGAAAGGCGCCAAGGTGGTGGATGATCTGGCCTATCGCGGGATACTTATTCGCAGCAACTCCCTGCGTGGCGTCGCCGAAGAGGCGCCCGGGGCCTACAAGGATGTGAGCGCGGTGGTGGAGGCGGCCGATCGTGCCGGATTGGCGCGAAAGGTGGCGCGGCTGGAGCCGATGATCTGTATCAAGGGTTGAGCCACAGTACAGTCGGCCCGTGCACTACAACGGGGATTACAGAGCCCCCTTTTTCTGGAGGAACTGGTAGACCGCCTCGGCAATCTGGCGATAGCCATCGGCATTGGGGTGGATCTGGTCTGATTTGAGATCGTTGTCTGATAGCACCTCGGGAATGATCTCATCCTCCAGCGGTACGCCTGTTTCTTCCGCGACAGTGTAATAGGTCTCAGCACTCTCCAGGCCGAAGATCGCCGGTCGCGGAACACCCAGCAGGACTACCTCCACCCCACGTTCCCGGGCCAGCTGGATCATCTGTTCAAGATTCTCCTGCATGCGGCTCATGGATTGGCGACGCAGCATATCGTTACCGCCATGGCACAGCAGTAGGAGTTGCGGGTGGACGTTATCGAGCACCTGTGGCAGACGTGCCAGGCCGGAAGGGGTTTTCTCACCGGGTACCCCGGCATTCACCACTCGAAAACCACTGAGTTTTGCCAGTACAGCCGGGTAGCTCTGATCGCTCCTGGCCCCGGAGCCATGGGTTAGGCTGTCTCCGAACGCAAGGATGGTTGCCCCCTTGCTCAACGGCGTCAGTTGGGGGGTATCGCCGCCACAGCTGCCAAGCAGCAGCACCAGCAGCAACCACAGGGGCAGGAGCAGGTAACGGCGTTTCATTTCGCTATCCTAATCGATGCGGGTGAGGTTGAAAACCGGGGCGCCAGTCACTGTGGCTCACTCCAGCAGTAGCTGCTCGAGTATCCCTTCGTAGATGAGCGAGAGGGTATCGAGGTCATCGATACTGACGCATTCGTTGACCTTGTGGATGGTGGCATTGCGTGGCCCAAGCTCGAGGACCTGTGCGCCGGTTGGTGCGATAAAGCGTCCA
>JBEPXU010000294.1:0-2947 GCA_041641735.1 Ectothiorhodospiraceae bacterium | reverse complement strand
GCTCACCGACGATGCGTGAAGCGGCCACATCGAACCAGCCGTCGAACAGCGGTTCGACAAAGCCCTGGCCCCAGGGTGTCTCGCTACGCAGCCTGGCCGCTAACTCCATGGTCGCCTCGGCGGAATTCAGTTCACCGTCGCTCAGGAGTGTGCCGCGCAGATCCTCCTCGTTGAGGTGGCGTCGCACCTCCGCATCGAAGGCCTGTTTAAACGGCTCCAGGGCATCGGCATGGATAGTGAGGCCGGCGGCCATGGCATGACCGCCGAATTTTTTTAGCAGGTCCGGGTGGACGGCAGCCACCGCATCGAGAGCATCGCGGATATGCACGCCCTTCACCGAACGTGCAGAGCCTTTGATGTCGCCGTTGGCTGCATCGGTAAACACGATCACCGGTCGATGCAGCCGGTCCTTGATGCGCGAGGCAAGAATGCCGATCACCCCTTCGTGCCAGGAGGGATTATAGAGACAGAAGCCGAACGGCAGGGAGGCCTCCTCGTCCAGATGCAACCGCTCGACCTCGGCCAGCGCCTCATCGCGCATGTCACCCTCCACGGTACGTCGCTCGTGGTTGAGCTCCTCCAGACGAATCGCAAGACGTCGTGCCTCTGTAATGTCTTCACAGAGCAGGCAGTTGATACCGATGGTCATGTCTTCCATGCGTCCCGCCGCATTGAGCCGCGGGCCAAGACCGAAACCGAGATCGCTGGAAACCAGGCGTTCTGTGTCACGCTTCGATGCCTCGCACAACGCCTGTATACCCGGTGAGGCATGGCCGGCACGAATACGCGCCAGCCCCTGTGCCACCAGAATACGGTTGTTGTGATCCAGCGGCACCACATCGGCCACGGTACCCAGCGCCACCAGGTCAAGCAGGGTCGCAAGGTTCGGGACGGCCACGCCTTGTCTCTCGAACCATCCCAGCTCCCGCAGGTGGCTGCGCAGGGCAAGCATGGTATAGAAGATCACCCCGACACCCGCCAGATTCTTGCAGGGGAAGCTATCGCCGGGCTGGTTGGGGTTGATGATCGCCTCAGCCGCGGGCAATGCCTCACCCGGCAGGTGATGGTCGGTCACCAGCACCTGGATCCCGGCCTCGTGAGCGGCTGCGACACCATTGGTACTGGAAATGCCGTTATCGACGGTGACGATCAGATCCGGGTCACGCTCGGCGGCCACAGCGACGATCTCCGGGGTCAACCCATAACCGTACTCAAAGCGGTTGGGCACAAGGAAACTGACCTCTTCCGCCCCCAGCATACGCAGCGCCTTAACCGCGAGGGTCGTACTGGTCGCACCATCGGCATCGAAGTCCCCTACCACAAGAATGTGCCAGCGCTTCTCCAGTGCCTCATTCAATAGTGATACGGCCTGCTCGATGCCCTTGAGCGTATGAAACGGCAGTAACCCTTCCAACGAATGGTTCAATTCAGTGGCGGAAACCACCCCGCGGCTGGCATAGACCCGGGAGAGCAGCGGCGGCAATTCAGCGGGAAAATCCTCAGGGATGGCGACCGCATCGCGGCGAACGATGTGATGGGTACTCCGATACATCAGTGCTCTCCCTGCAGCAGCGAAGCGAGCGGCCGACGACGTCGCCACAAGCAGCGCAGTGCCCGCCGCTCAATCCGCCAGCGGCCAATCCCCGGCAGTTCAATCAGCAACTCGTCCAGCTCACCGGCTCGCAATCGATTCAATAACGGCACAAACAGTTCACGCTCACCCGCTTCAGGTGACATTAGCGTTGTCTGCCACAACTCACTACTGGCTGCCTGTCGCGTCGCGGATCGCCCAACCACCGCCTCTTCGGTGCTTATTCGATACAGCCGTGCCAGGCCCTTGGCCAGCGGGTCATCGGCCACAACACGCCCCCAATCCGGCCGGGCAGAAACCGGTGGCATCTCACCTGCGCCCCAGAACCAGAGGCTATTGACCGTCAACAGCCCCCTGTCGTTGCGCTCGGCATTGACTGTGCTGGCGTGCAACATCATCTGCATTTCGGTCATCAATCTCTGCCAGTAGAGCGCGTCATCCCCCTGTGGCAACACCTCACCGACACGGCTGCCCATCGCCTCAGCCGTTGATATGGTCTTCAATGCCAGGGGCTCCGGGAGACGCAGATACCAGCGCTGGGGAGAGGCAACATAAAAGTACCAGCCATCCTCGTTGTAAAAGCGGTTAAGTTCCTCCACCAGCGCATCGGCCTCCTCACGCTCCAGCCCGATGACATCCGAAGCGGAGAGATAGAGCTGATCACGATCCGCCACCAGGTGAACAGGGTCGACACACAGCCACCAGCCCAAGGAACTATCGAGCCCGTCACCGTAGGCACTGATGGCTGCAACCGGTAGCTCGTCGGCACACTCTCCTGATAGCTGAAAATGCTCGAAGAGGATCTTGGAAAGGTCACCGCAGAGGGCGTACCGCGTGCCCCTGGAGAGCAGCGTCTGTAGTGCGGGCATCGCCGGCCACGATGAATCAACCGGAAGGTGCTTGGCAACACCGGATAACAGTAAGGTCAGCGAACGCTGCGTCATGCAAAATCACCGTTCAAAACAGCAAGGGGGCCATATGGCCCCCTCTGTATCGACTGAAGGCCTTGCCCATCAGCGAAGGCTCTCAACCCGGATACGGGTTACCTGGCCGAAGATGCTATCGAGCGTCTCGAAGTGATCCAGCGCCTGCTGCATCTGCTTCTCCTTGACCACACGGGTGAGGAAGATGATGTTGACCAAGCTCTCACCCTCCGGCGGCTCACGCTGGATCACCGCCTCGATGCTGATCTCCAGCTCGGAGAGGATGGCAGTCAACTCGGCCAGGACACCGGGACGGTCCACCACCTGCATACGCAGGTAGAAGGCGGTCTCCACCTCATCCATCGGCAGCAGGTTGAACTGCTCCAGTTGATCGGGCTGGAAGGCCAGGTGCGGTACGCGTGACCGCGGTTCG
>JBEPXU010000293.1:0-2957 GCA_041641735.1 Ectothiorhodospiraceae bacterium | reverse complement strand
GACCTCTTTCGCCCGTTGCAACGCTTTGGTCATCAGGTCATCAAATTCTTTTTTAAGTACCGACAGAGGCTTCTGCGGAAGCGTGACTTGGGATTTTCCTTGTTGTAACTGCTGAATAACCAGTGGACCAAGGTTATGTATGAAGCGTGTGAGGTTTTTTTTGAATCGCGGAGACAGGTGGACATCGATATGGATGTTATCGATACCACGTGGGAGTATATTAAAATTCAGGGGGGTCACGTTGGCAGGAGCGAGCCTGACCTTGCTCTGTATTTTCGAGCTGCCGCGTAGTAATGCAATTAGCAGAAGAAGAAAGCCGGCTGTTAATGCCAGTTCTGAAAAACCGGTATTAACCGAAAAGCTATCGCCAGCGTGAAGGCGGAATGGGCTATACGCCCCGCCTCGAAGGGCAAGGTCGATAACCTGAGAGGTTAATCCGCCGCCGGTAAGCTGAAGGCCTATCGCCGCCTTGTCTGCAATGAAGTGGAAGTGCCGTGACCAGCGCGTTATGAAGACGTAAATGGCCAGTACACTGGCCAGAAGAATAAGAGAACTATTGTTGGCAGCGGATGCCCCGGCATCTGTTGTTTGTTTTTCCGGAAGAAATTCCAGAGAGATATTGCCAATGGCAAGATGCCAGCCTTCATCTAGTCCTAATAGGGGCAACAGCCACTTGGCGCCTTGATCAAGCAGGATGACGAGTACTGGGACCCATGCGAACCTCATTGAAAAGACACCTCAGCTGTAGTTAGCACCGCCACGATAATACACGATATCACTCGGTTTTTCTCTTTGAGAGCCCCCATTGTTGTCGGTTCTGTGAAGGGTAACCGGGTTAAAGCCCTGTTTGCTGGATACTGCTGTACACCGCATCTGCTGTTGTACGAAACGCTCCTTCTTCCTCGCCGGTAAGCTCTACTTCTAGGATACGCTCCATGCCGCCCGCGCCGATAACACAGGGGACACCCAGGTAGTAGCCGTCAATGCCGTACTCGCCCTGGCAGAGGGCCGATGAGCTTATAACGCGTTTCTTGTCACAGAGGTAGGCTTCTATCATCTCGAGTATGGAGGCTGCGGAACTAAAAAAGGCGCTGCCATTACCCAGCAGGTTTACGATCTCGGTACCCGCTTCTTTTGTTCGTTTTACGATGTTGTCCAGTTGAGCCTGGTTAAGCAGGGTAGTGATAGGGATGCCGGCTACTGTGGCGGTACGAATTAGTGGCATCATGGTGGGACCATGCCCGCCCATAACCATACAGGAGACATCTTTGACAGACAGTCCGGTCTCCTCAGCAATGAAGTGCTGAAAGCGGCCGGTATCCAGCGCTCCAGACAGTCCCACCACATGACTACGGGGGAAACCGGAGACGCGCTGAAAGGCGTAGACCATGGTGTCGACGGGATTGGTCGCAACAATAATAAAGGCATCCGGGCAGTGCAGCTTAATCTTCTCTGCAACCTCATTGATGATGCCAAGATTGATATCGAGGAGATCCTCGCGTGACATATTCGGCTTGCGCGGGACCCCTGCGGTAACGACAACCACATCGGCACCGGCGATATCCTTGTAGTCACTGGTGGCACTAAGTCCGACATCGACGCCGATGTGGGGCCGAAGGTGGTCGATATCGAGCGCTTTGCCTTTAACCGGGTTTACGTGATCGGGTAAATCTACAAGGATAACGTCGCCAAGCTCTTTCTGCGTGGCCATCAGGGTCAGGATACTGCCTATCTGACCTCCGCCGATGATGGCGATCTTTTTTCTTTGCATTCATTCTCTCCAGACAAATTTACCCCAAAGTCCGGCTTTTCTGCCGGAGCAATGCCTTGCATTTTAATTGTTGTTTCTGTTGTAGCAGCTGTGCTGCAGCTCCCGTTCTGGCAGGCACCGCACCCCGGTCGGTAGTTCTCCTTTTGCGGGTCCACCCGCTTAAGCCATAACTGGAACTTCATCCACAGTGCACAGAGCACAGTGACGCCCAGTAATGCCAGAAGATGGTGTAGTGTAATCATTGCGCGTATAAAACCCTACACTTTACGTGGAACTAAACAGACCGGCAAATCCCATGAAGGCCATGGAGAGGATGCCGGCGATAATCAGGTTAAAGGCGGTACCGCGAACCAGCGCCGGTACTTCGTTGATCTCCGTCTCTTCACGGATACCTGCCATAAGTACCATCGCCAGGGTGAAACCGGCACCGGCGCCGAGGGCGAAGGTAAGGCCCTCCCAGAAGCCGTAGCCGCGGTTGGTGGCGAAGATCGCCAAACCCAGAATGGCGCAGTTGGTAGTGATCAATGGGAGGAATATTCCCAATGATTGGAACAGGGCCGGGCTGAGCTTCTTGATCGCCATCTCGATGAACTGAACGGTACTGGCAATAACCACGATGAAACTGATCAGGCGCAGGTAGGGGGCGTGGGTCAGTACGTAGGTGTTGAGGAACCAGCTGCACAGCGCCGTTATGATCAGTACGAAGGTGGTGGCCAGACCGAGGCGGAAGGAGGTCTCCAGTTTATTGGAGACACCCAGGAAGGGGCACAGGCCGAGAAAGTAGGCCAGGACGAAGTTATTGACCAGCAGGGCGCTGATGAAGATCCAGACCAGGTTCTCCATCAGGCATTCCCCCGCTCAACGGCCGCGACCTGGGCCATGAACTGCTTGCGCCGTTCGCCAACCCAGTTAAACAGCAACAACAGCAGGCCGAGGGTGATGAAACCGCCTGGCGGCAGGATCATGATCACCCACGGCTCGAAGTTGTCGCCGAAGAGGGAGAGACCGAAGAGTTTTCCTTCACCGAGGATCTCGCGCACCGCACCGAGGGCGAACATCGCCAGCAGGAAGCCGCCGGCCATGCCGACGGCATCCATGACCGCAAACTTTACGGTGTGGCGGGAGGCGAAGGCCTCCTGGCGGCCGAGGATCATGCAGTTGGCGACGATGAGCGGAATGAACGCCC
>JBEPXU010000292.1:0-2958 GCA_041641735.1 Ectothiorhodospiraceae bacterium | reverse complement strand
GATGATGCTGCTGGGGCTCGGCGATATTGAGGCCTTTCCCTTTATCGACCCGCCGGACCGGCGCTATATCAACGACGGTTTTCGCCTGCTGCACGAGTTGGGCGCGGTGGATAAAAACAATCGCATTACCAAGGACGGGCGGCGACTGGCTCGCCTGCCGGTCGACCCGCGGATCGGTCGCATGCTGCTCGCGGCCGACCGGGAAAAATCACTGCACGAGGTGCTGATCATCGCCTCGGCGCTGACCATTCAGGACCCGAGGGAACGTCCGCTGGAGGCACAGCAGGCGGCGGATGAAAAACACAAACGTTTTGCCGACGAAAAATCGGACTTTATCGCCTATCTCAACCTGTGGGACTACTACCACGAGCAGTCACGCCACCTGAGCAATAACAAGCTGCGCAAGATCTGTCGCAAGGAGTTTATTAACTATCTGCGGATGCGTGAGTGGCACGACATTCACGGACAGTTGCTGGCGCAGGTGCGTAACCTGGAGCTCACGCCCAACAAGCCGGAGGCGGACTACGAGGCGATTCACCGGGCGCTCCTGGCCGGACTGCTGAGCAACATCGCCCACAAGGATGAGCGCGAGCAAAAAGGACCGCCGCAGAAGAAACAGAGGCGCAAACCGCTTGCCGAGTATCTCGGGGCGCGCAACATCAAGCTGGCGATCTTTCCCGGCTCCTCCCAGGCGAAGCGGCCGCCCAAGTGGATCATGGCCTCAGAACTGGTGGAGACCTCGCGTCTCTTTGCCCGCGATGTGGCGCAAGTCGATCCGCGCTGGATCGAACCGTTGGCAGGCGATCTGGTCAAGCGTACCTACCTGGAACCGCACTGGGAGAAGCGTGCCGGGCAGGTGGCCGCATTCGAGCAGGTCACCCTGTTCGGCCTGCTTATCGTGCCGCGGCGCAAGGTCAATTACGGCCCCATCGACCCGGAGCTCAGTCGTGAGCTCTTTATTCGCCACGGGCTGGTAGAGGGTGAACTGCGTTGTGATGCGCCGTTCTTTACCCACAATCGGGAATTGCTCGAAGAGGTCGCGCTGCTGGAGGCCAAGTCGCGTCGTCGTGACATCCTTGTCGACGAGGAGACACTGTTTGCCTTCTACGACGAACGCCTGCCGCAAAATATCTACAGTGAAAAGGGCTTCAACAAGTGGCATAAGCAGGCCGAGAAGGAGCAGCCGAAATTGCTGTTCCTCGAGCGCGAAAGCCTGATGCAGCATGAGGCGGAGGATGTAACCGATCGCGACTTTCCGCCGGTGTTCGACTATCAGGGAATGCCGCTGCCGCTGGAGTACCACTTCGAGCCGGGACATCCGGCCGATGGCGTGACCGTTCAGGTGCCGCTGACGGCACTGTCGCAACTCAGTCCGGAGCCCTTTGAGTGGCTGGTGCCGGGACTGCTCAAGGAAAAACTGATTGCCCTGATTAAGGCCATGCCCAAGGCGATACGTCGTAACTATGTGCCGGCGGTGAACTTTGCCGAGGCGGCCCTGGAGGCGATGCCGATCCGGCAGCAGAGTCTGACCGGTGCCTTCTCACATCAGCTGCATCGAATCAGCGGAACCGCTGTGCCTGCCGAGGCGTGGCAGCCGGAGAATCTGCCAGCGCACCTGCAGATGAATTTCCGTGTGCTGGATGAACAGGGCAAGGTCATGGCGGAAGGGCGTGACCTTGCCCGATTGCAACAACAGATGGCCGGTGAGGTGCGGGAGAGTTTGCACAACACGCCGGATAGTGAGTGGGAGCGCGAGGGGCTGACCAGTTGGGCGGTTGCAGAGCTTCCCGAGAGTGTGGCGCTGACCCGCCACGGATTGAACGTTAATGCGTTTCCGGCCTATAGCGATGAGGGCGACAGCGTTGCCCTGAGGTTGTACGAAAGCCGTGAGGCAGCGATGGCGGCACAGCGCAGAGGGGTGATGCGACTGTTCATGCTGGAGAACCGCGACAAGATAAAGTATCTGCAGAAGAACCTCCCCGGGATCAAAACCGCCTGCCTGCATTATGTGAGCATCGGTAAGTGCGATGAGTTGACCGATTCGATTGTCCGTGCCGCGGTCGATGCCTCACTGTTCGCCAGCGAGGGTCTGCCTTTTAGCGAAGCGCAGTATCAGCGGCAGGCGGAGCAGGCTCGCGGCGTTTTAATCGAGCAGGGCAATCGCATTGCCGGGCTGGTCGGAGACATCCTTGCCTCCTATCACCGAATTCAGAAACAGCTCAAGGGTGCAGTGCAGCCGCAGTGGCTGAACAGTATTGCCGATATTCGCGAGCAGCTGGAAAAAATGATGCAAAAAGGCTTCGTGTCGCAGGTGCCGCTGGTCTGGCTGGAACATCTACCGCGCTATATGCAGGCACTGGAACGGCGACTGGAGAAGCTGCGTTCCGATCCCGAACGGGACCGCCGGCTGCTCCTTGATATGCAACCGCTGTGGCAACGTTACTGGCGTCGCTGTGAAGAGGACGAAAGTTGTACAGATGAGACAATGCAGCGATTTCGCTGGTTGCTGGAGGAGCTGCGCGTGTCGCTTTTTGCCCAGGAGTTGGGGACCATCGAAACAGTTTCCGTGCCTCGCCTGGAAAAACAATGGAAGGCGCTGACCCGTTAGTAAGATTGTTTCTTCGGAGCGGTTAACTCCGGATTATCGGCTATACTTCTTTTAAGTTTCACTCTCTTCCGGGTGACCTGCATGGGCGTTTACGACACCATAAGCCTGCAACAAGTCTTGGCAAAGCCGCGGGCGGATGCCCTGGCCGAAGCCGCGCTGTTACTTGGGCGTCAGAGTGAACCCGCGATTGATATTGGACACTATCTACAGCGCTTACAGTTCTATGCCGAAGCGGTAAGCGAAAGGCTTTCGCCCAGTGTGCCGTTGGGCGAGGCGCTGTTTCAGTTGAACGATTACCTGTTTAATGATCGCGGTTTTCGTGCCGACAATCGCCGAGCCTCTTTGCCTAC
>JBEPXU010000291.1:0-3029 GCA_041641735.1 Ectothiorhodospiraceae bacterium | reverse complement strand
GACGCGGCCGCTCAATTCCCAGCCAAGGAACGGGGTGTTCTTGCCTGCCGAGACCAAGGTCTCTTCGCTTACCGTCCAGTGCGCCTTGGGATCGAAGATGCAGATATCCGCCGGGCTTCCCACTGCAAGCCTGCCGGCGTTGATGCCGAGGATGTCGGCCGGTTGGCAGGTCAGTTTGGCGATCGCACGCTCCAGTTTTAACACACCTTCATCTACCAGCCGCAGGGTCAGTGGAAGCAGGGTCTCCAGAGCGCTGATTCCCGGTTCGGTAGCTGCGAACGGGGCCAGCTTGGCATCACGGTCGTGGGGTTGGTGGTCGGAGCAGATGGCGCTGATGATGCCGCCGTTGCCCAGGGCGCTGCGCAGGCCGTCCTTGTCTCGCTGGCTGCGGAATGGCGGGCGCACGTGACAGAGGCTGTTGTAGTCGCTGATATCCATGTCGGTGAGGTAGAGTTGGTGGGCGCTTACATCGGCGCTGACCGGTAGCCCTTTTGACCTGGCTTCGGCAATCATCTCCACCGCACGGGCCGTGGAGAGCTGGCCGAAGTGGGCGCGTACGCCGGTCTGCTCAATTAGCATGAGGTCGCGGCCGATAGCGATCACCTCGGCACACTCCGGTACTCCGGCGAGACCCAGGCGGGTACTGAGGGGGCCTTCATGGACGCAGCCGTCGGCGGCGAGCCACGGGTCCTCGGGGTTAATGAAGACAGTCAGTCCCAGGGTGGCGGCGTACTCCAGCGCGCGGCGCTGTACCAGAGTGGAAGTGATGGCGTGGCGAGCGTTGCCCATGACCACGCAGCCTGCCGTATGGAGGGCCTGCATCGAGGCAAGTTGCTCCCCCTCGAGCCCCTGTGTCAGGGCGCCAATAGGCAGCACGCGGCAGAGGCCGGCGGATTCAGCGCGATGGGCAATCTGGGCGGCGACTGCCGGATTATCGATGACCGGTTTAGTGTCCGGCGGGATGCAGAGGGTAGTGACCCCCGCCGCTGCAGCGGCGGCGGTTTCGGAGGCGATAGTGCCCTTGTGCTTCTCCCCCGGTTCGCGCAGGCGTGCCTGCAGGTCCACCAGACCCGGTACGACGACCTGTCCGTCGGCATCGATGACCTCGTCTTCGCTAAAACCTTCAGGTGCATTACCGAGAGCGGCGATGTGGCCGTTATCGATGTAGAGGTCGGTGACTTTATCCAGGTTGTTGGCCGGGTCGATAACGCGGCCGCCGCGAATGACGATTCCCATTACTGCCCCTCCCCGGTGGTTTCTGCCCCGGGCTGACGTCCCAACACCATACTCATGACAGCCATGCGGACCGCCAAGCCGTTGCTGACCTGTTCCAGGATCACCGACTGCGGGCCGTCGGCCACACTGGAGGCGATCTCCACACCGCGATTGATGGGTCCCGGGTGCATCACGATGGCATCGGGCCGGGCCAGTTTCAGCTTCTCCTCGGTCAGGCCGTAGCGCTGGAAGTATTCGCCCTCGCTCGGCAGCAGGGCCCCCTGCATGCGCTCCTTCTGCAGGCGCAGCATGATCACCACGTCCACATCCTTCAGCCCCTGTTCCATATTGTGATAGATGTGCGCCCCCATGTTGCCGAAAGCGGCGGGGATCAGGGTCTTGGGGCCGATAACACGCAGTTCCCCCACCCCAAGGGTATTGAGCGCATGGATCTGTGAGCGGGCCACGCGGGAGTGGAGGATATCGCCGACAATGGCGACGCTGAGCTTGTGAAACTCCCCCTTGTGCCGGCGGATGGTGAACATGTCCAGCATCGCCTGGGTGGGGTGGGCGTGGCGGCCGTCGCCGGCGTTAATGACGCTCACGTGGGGGGCGACATGCTTGGCGATGAAGTGGGCTGCGCCGCTGTCGGCGTGGCGTACCACGAACATGTCGCAGTGCATCGCCTCAAGGTTGTGCAGCATATCCAGCAGGCTCTCTCCCTTGCTGGTGGCGGAGGTGGCGATGTTGATGCTCTGCACATCCGCCGAGAGACGGCTGGCGGCCAGCTCGAAGGTGGTGCGGGTTCGCGTGCTGGTCTCGAAGAAGAGGTTGACGATGGTCTTGCCGCGCAGCAGCGGCACCTTCTTCACACTCTTGCCGCCGACGGTGGCGAAGGATTCGGCCAGGTCGAGGATCTCGGTCAGATGCTGTTTTTTCAGTCCCTCGGTGGTGAGGAAGTGCCGGAGGTTGCCGTTGCTGTCCAGTTGCGGATTGTTCATTGGCTCTTCTGCAGGCTGAGGCTCAGGGGGTCAGGTCCGTTGAGTTTAATCTGTTCGTTGGGGCCGAGGCTGATCTGATAACCACTGACATCGGGCTGGATCGGCAGTTCGCGGCCACTGCGGTCCACCAGCACCGCCAGGATCACCCGGGCAGGGCGGCCGTAGTCGAAGATTTCGTTGAGTGCGGCGCGGATGGTGCGGCCGCTCTGCAGCACATCGTCCACCAGGATGATGGTGCGGTCCTCCACCTCGAACGGCAGGTTGGAGGGCTTGACCTGCGGGTGCATGCCAATGCGCGAGAAGTCATCGCGATAGAAACTGATATCGAGGGTGCCCAGTGGCTCGCCGATATTGAGTCGCTTGTGCAACGCCTCGGCTACCCAGACACCGCCGGTGTGGATGCCGATCATGCAGGCATCGTCGATGCCTTGCTGCTGCAGCGACGTCGCCAGCTGCTCGGCCATTTGGCCGATGAGTGCGTCGAGATCCGAGGGTATGTCGTGGGTCATTCGTCGTTGTCCGGTTGTTGCGCCAACCAGCTCTCCAGGATTATCCGGGCCGCTAGCCTGTCCACCTCTTCTTTTTCGAAGTGCCCCTTCTCCTCGGCCAGCATTCGTTCGGCCTCTACGGAGCTGAGTCGCTCATCGATGGTGAACACAGGGAGATTGTACCTGCCATTCAGGCGATTACCAAAACGCCTTGCCAGGCGGGATACCTCGTGTTCGCTGCCGTCGGCGTTGAGTGGCAGGCCTAGCACCAGTGCATCCGGTTGCCATTCATCGATAAGACGGGTGATGCCTTTCCAGTCGGGGC
>JBEPXU010000290.1:0-3047 GCA_041641735.1 Ectothiorhodospiraceae bacterium | reverse complement strand
CTCCTTTATACTGGCCTGCCGCATTATTATGTGATTAATCGGGGCGGATAACGAAATAACCTCCAGTCATCCGTTACCGCCCCTTAGATCTTCCAGCCGATATCGAACCGGTTTAACTCAGGTCACCCTGATGCTCGACCTTAAAGGTGCGCAGCATGATATTGAACGAGCGGTTGCCTGCGGCCTGGGCGACGGCATCGAAGATCTCCCGATCGGTCCAGCCATGGTTGCGGACTTCCTCCATGTCAGCCTCGGTGATGCTTTCTGGTTCGTCGACCGAGCGCACGGCAAACTTCAACAAGGCCCGCTCCCTTTCCTCAAGCGGAGCAACGTCCGGGTTGTCACGCGCGAGACGCACTTCATCCAGTGAGTACTTCATATCGAACATAAAGGCCTCGTTCAAGTCGATACAAAAACTACAGCCGGCATGCCAGGACACCAGATAACGGATCATGGTGCACAACGGACGCGGCAACGTAGTCCCGCCCATGTTGAAGTAAACGATATTGCGCACGTAGTTTTCCAGTAGCGGGGGGCTGATGCTATAGAGGCGCAGGCCGTCGGGCACATAGCCGACGTACTCTTCAATACTTTTGAGAATCTCATCGACCATCGCCTCATCCCCCTCGGGAACCTGGGGGATAAGCAGCGGCTTGTGGTTTGATGTGGCTACGGTTTGTTGCATGTTGTTATCTCCTTGTGGTTGCAATAGTTGACCGGTCGGTAAAGTCATGGCGAAATCAAATCTCAGTCCGATGCATGGTCAGCCTCCTTGGATTAATGGGTTTTGGGTATACGGATCCGGGCGGTGGCGGGCAGTAGCTTGCGTAGCACGCCCGGGTCGTTTCTGGTCTTGGCGAGGATCATCAGGCCCTCGAAGTATGCGAACATAGCTTCGGCTGTAGCGGCTACATCAATGTCCTCCATCTCGCCCCGCTCAACCGCCTCCTGCAGTGTGTCGCGGATCAACCGTTGTAGCCGGGTAAACAGGCTATCGAGCTTGGTACGAATCACCTCGTCACTGGTCGCCATTTCGGTGGCCAGGTTGCCAAACGGACAGCCGAGCACGTGACCGGTCTGCGCATAGATCTGCTCCTGGCGGGTAATGGTCAGCTCGAACAGTTTCTGGAACCGCTCCGTGGGTGACAGCGCGGCACTGAAAGCCTCGCGGATGACGCTATCCTTGAAGCCCTCGTAATAGTTGTCGATCACCGCCAGGGTGAGTTCCTGTTTGCTGGTAAAAAAATAATAGAAACTGCCCTTTTTGACCTGGGCCTTTTGACAAATGGCCTGTACTCCCACCTCGGCATAGCTGCTCGCGTAAATGAGATCACGGGCGGCCTCAAGGATACGGGTGTAGGTGTCGGATTGCATCGCCATGAGCAGCAGTATAGTTGACCGGTCAGTCAAGTCAAGCCGGAAGACAGCGTATTCGCGACCCCACCATCACCCTCTCTGACCCCAAATGTTATTATCCTGTTAGGCTCCGGTGGCAACAACCTTGAAGAACAAGACGCCCCACATCGTCATCAGCAGAACCGCACTGAGCAGATAGGCATCACGCCGCCGCGGAACATTTGTGTTCCGCAGGTGTAATACACTGTGCGCCATGCGCATTCCCACGTAGGCCCAGGCCAGACCGAGCAAGAGCGAAGTGGCCTGCTCCGTCACATAGGTCAGCACACCGACCGCATAGAATAATACCGGCATCTCGAAAAGATTAGTGTATTGCTGATAAGCCGCGCGCATATAACCGGGCGGCTCCGCACCAGAGCCGTAGCGGAAATACTCCACACTCAAGCCCTCGCCCACGGCCTTAAATGCCGTACGCAACATGAACACCGCCATGAGGAAAGTCCAGCCTGCCAGGGCAAACAATGGATACAGGATCGCACTATCCTTCATTGTCTCTTCTCCTTTCGTTTTTTGTTATCGGCTAAAAAACCACTCGCCTGGCATGCTATCGGCTGGCAAAATATGTTCAAGAACATAAATAGAGGAACACGGGAATGCCCTACACCAAGGAACACAAGCAGAAGAGCCGGGTGCGGATCCTCGACAGCGCCAGTCGGCTGTTTTCCCGGCGCGGCTACGATGCGGTCTCGATCGACGACCTCATGCGAGACGCCGGCATGACGCGGGGCGCCTTTTACAACCACTTCGAGGACAAGGCCGACGTTTACGCCCAGGCTATCCTCCATGCCGCCATGAACGCGCCCTTCGCACGGAATATCGACCGGGCGAATCCTTCCCTCCCCATGCTCGAAGAAATGCTCGATCTGTACCTCAGCAGCGAGCACATCGAGCAGCTTCAGAAAGTGGATCCACCCTGCCCCCTGGCGTTTCTGGTCACTGATGTGGGAGTCCGCGAGGACAAGGTGCGCAGCGCCTATACCCGGGTACATCGCGGCCTGGCGGATCTGATCGGTCGCTCTATAGAGGGAAACGGGCGGGACGTGAATCAGTTGGGCCTGGCGGTCACCGCCTTGATGATCGGTGGGGTAGCCATTGGCCGGGCCCTGGACAGTACGGATGCGGCAGAAGATCTGATGGCCAGCTGCCGCAGCGTGGCCAAACAGCTTTTGCGAAGATAGGTGAAACTTGAGAAAAGGGCTCTGACCCCTTTAATTAGAGTCATTTGTCACCGACCCCTTTTATTTAGACCCCTTTTATTTTCATCTCTGACGCCAGTTTATAATTTATAACACCCCCCATCATCGGCGAAGTCGAGGGAGCCATTGTAGTATTTATGGATCGTGTTTTCTGACTGCTTTTCCTGCCCCAGGGTTCGCAACATCCGGTGCGAGAGAACAACACGACCCACCCTGGCATCGCTGGCAATCTTGCCGATCACCGATGGCGGCATATGAAGGTTACGCGCCACTCCACTGGCCCCTTCCGGAACGGCGTGATGGGCAATCAGCAGGTCAGAATCTTTAGCGAGCTTTTCCAGCGTATGATAGTCGCCGTTCATGTCGCCGCTGAGGGTAATCGACCGGTTTCCCAGCTCGATCCGCCAGGCAAGTGCCGGGATCGGCCCGTGGTGC
>JBEPXU010000289.1:0-3051 GCA_041641735.1 Ectothiorhodospiraceae bacterium | reverse complement strand
GGCAGATTACCCGTTTGCCGCCGCCTATCAGGACCATGGCAGCAAGCGAAGCTGGTCGCTGCGTTCACGCAAGGAGGGCGGAGAGGATGTAGCCAAGATCGCTGAAATGTTCGGTGGAGGCGGACACCGCAATGCCGCCGGTTTCGGCAGCCAGCTGCCTGAAGGGCTAATCACCCTTGAGTCGAAGTAACCGCTTCCTTTGTGACGAAATGTTGCAGCGCCTCGGCCGCTGGCTGCGTGCCGCCGGTTATGACGTTGCGATAGCCGAAAGTGGAGAGAGTGATGCGGTGTTGATGCAGCAGGCGCGTTATCAAAAGCGCCTGCTCATTACGCGAGACAAGGACCTGGCCGAATACCAGGATGCCCCAGAGTATGTCGTGCTGTTGCAGGGGAATAGGCTGGAGGAGTTGCTCAAGGAGCTCAGTGAGCGACTCGATATTGACTGGCACTACAAGCCTTTTACACGGTGCATGGAGTGTAATACGCCACTTGTGGCGGCACCTCCTGAGATTATTGCGCGGGTTCCGAAAGAGTCACTGCGGGAAGGAGAGACGCTGCTCTACTGCCCGTATTGCGATAAACCCTACTGGAACGGAAGCCACGTGAAAAGAATGAGAAAGCAGCTTCAACGTTTTGCACGAGGGGAGTGGCAGGATAGTGACTGATATGCCATTTGGTTCCGGGGAGAGCCTTCATAATGCCTTTGTCTCAGGGCTCGATGGGATGTTGCGGCATGATGGACTAGGTGTCTTTATCCTTGTCTGTGCCAATGCCAGTTTCGATGAGCGAATCTGGTCACCGCTTGAGGCCAAGCTGAGACAACGTTATGAGAGGCATGCCTCGCAGTATCGCCAGCTGCTACAGGATGGCAGCCCACCGCCTGATGCGGAAGACGATGTGGCGGTCTTTCTCAAGATGCTGGAGCTTGGCTTCGACTCGCTGCAGTTGACCGAGCGGCGTCAGGCAGGACCCTGGGAGATTCAGTTCAACCAGCTCCGTTCATTCCGTCCTCCGCGTATGGCACACCAGCGGGTCGATAGCCTGCAGGCACCATTCAATGACAGCGGTTTTCACTTCAATAAGCCATTTCTGCGCAAGGAGTGCTTCTGGCATGGTGAGCTCTTGGGGCGTGAGGTGGAGTTGTTGTATAACAAGTTTCCCTTTGTCGCGAATCACGCTTTATTGGTGCCGCAGCGGGAATGCAACGCACCGCAGTATCTGACGCCCGATGACCACCGCTATCTCTGGCATGTTTGTGAAACGTTGGGTGAAACCTTACCCGGAGTCGGCTTTGGTTATAACGCCTACGGTGCCTACTCATCGATTAACCATTTGCACTTTCAGATGTTCCAGCGTGACACGGAGCTTCCGCTGCAGTTACCCCGGTGGCTGCACAACGGGGGTAAACAGAAATACCCGGCGGAGTGTTTGCGTTTTACGGATGTTGAACAGGCATGGCGTCAAATCGAGTCGCTACATCGGAGCAATACCGCCTATAACCTGCTCTATCTTCCGGGAATGCTCTACTGTTTACCCCGACGCATGCAGGGCAGCTATCGGCATGCCTCCTGGACCGGCGGTTTTGCCTGGTACGAGATGTGTGGCGGCATCGTGACCTTTAATCGTGAGCACTATAACGGATTGAGTGCAGAGGATATCGAACAGGAGTTTGCTGTGGTGCGAACCGGCAACAGTGGATAAATTCGCTACCGTCGAGCGTGCGGGGTGAAGAAATTTTGGATATTTGGAAAATGACAGAGAAGCGTATGAGACTTTTAATCACAATTGCCTGTGTCTTCATGTTGAATTCAGTGGCCAGTGCTGCGCAATTCGAGCCCGGTCAGGTGTGGAAGTACAAGACACGCCCACAGGAGCAGCGTTCGACCCTGACGGTGGTGAGGGTCGATAAGATCGGTGATAACAGGGTCATTCATGTCAGCCTGGTTGGCCTGAACATGAAAAACCCGCGTACTGAGGGTGGGGTCAGCGAGAGCGTTTCCGACCTTCCCATCTCCAGAAAGGCACTGCAGCAGAGTGTTACGGAACTGGTGGGTGTTTCCGATACCCTGCCCGATTATGAGGAGGGGTATCGTATCTGGCGAAAGGCCTTTTCAGAGGGGAAAGCCGGTTACTTTAAGCAGCCGGTGTCAGAGTGTCTGGATTATATGGAGCAGGCGCTTAATCAATAAGCGAAACAGGCGCAGTGTGTTTAATGCCTCAAAAACTTTTTGGGGCGTTAGATTTGGCCGTATTGACGCCGGACATCAACATACAGGGTAATGCGTTGTCCCGGCTGCAGGTATTTAACGCCATCGAGGCGGTTCCAGCGTTTGAGACTATGGATGCTGACCTTGAAGCGCTGTGAGATGCGTGCCAGTGAATCGCCGCTGCGGACGGTGTAGCCGATTCGGCGGGTAGTGGTCTGCTCAAACGGGTGGACGAAATGTGCCGGGTTGATGGCCGAGAGCGTTTGCTTCTCTTCCTGCGTCCAGATGACCAGCTTCTTCCCAGGTGTCAGCGGATCGCGCGGCGCCATGCCGTTCCATTTTGCCAGTTGGCGAACACCCACGTCATATTTGCGGGCGATCTCCCACAGGGTGTCGCCGTGACGAACGCGATACTCCAGCTTGTAGCCATTGCGGTGACGATTTTGCAGCGCTTTTAGCCGCTGGTTTGAGCTGAGGCTATAGCGTTCGAGACTCTTCCGGGCGACGGGAATAATCAGGGTCTGTCCGGCACGGATGTTGTTTCCGCGTATGTTGTTGACGGACCTGATGAGCGAGACCGTGGTCTGAAACTTTTTGGCCAGCAGGCCGAGTACCTCGCCCTTGCGAATGCGATGGCGTTTCCAGGCAATGCGTTCGTTTTTCGGGTATTGCTCGAGGTTGTGCTTGAAGGTATCGGCATTCTCAACCGGGACCAGCAGTCGATGGGGGCCCTTGGGAGCGGTGGCCCAGCGATTGAAGCCCGGGTTGTAGAGGTAGATCTCCTCGAGCGAGATCCCGGCAAGTTCGGCGGCCAGGTCCAGGTCAATCTGGCTGCCGACGTCCA
>JBEPXU010000288.1:0-3057 GCA_041641735.1 Ectothiorhodospiraceae bacterium | reverse complement strand
AAAGATAGATACCGTCGTGTTTAGGGGAAATCCATTTTCGTCCTCGGCGGCCGCGACCGGCACTCTGGCTTTCGGCGATCACCAATGTTCCTTCATCGGCTCCTCCATCAGCCCGTTCCGCCGCTGGCCCACGGTCGACCGGATCAGGGCGCGACGAGCCGTCTCGAAGGTGGAGTCCGGGACCTTGAGCCCGGCGTCGCGGACCACCTGCACGCAAAAGCCTCGCTTTCATTTCCATTGCCTGCCTGTTGTTGCCTCCTATGAGGCAAGTGTAGGAAGGCATTTGCCTTAGCTCAATGTCTCCGGCGGATTTGTCAGTGTGGTGACGGCAATGGCGCTTCTAAGGAAGCGCGGCGTTGAGCGCGGCGCAACAGCAGTGATCGGGCGTGGCAGGGAGGATGTCGGGCGGCAGGGGGCGCCTATGGATCAGCCCTTCCCGCCCTGCTTGGCCGTGCAGTTGTCACAGCCGATGACCTCCCGCTCGGTGCTGACCTGTGGCATGCGATCACGCAGGCGGGTGATGGGACGCTGCAGGCGCTGATCGTAGAACACGGTATAAGCCATTACCCGGCGCACGTATTTACGGGTTTCGTAAAACGGCATGGTGTCGATCCAGATGTCAGCATCCAGTTTGCCCTGCTTCGGCTTCCACGCCTCGACATGGTGAGGCCCGGCATTGTAGGCCGCTGTGGCCAAAACCGGATTGCTATCGAAACGACTAAGCACCTGTTGCAGGTAGTAGCTGCCAAAACGGATATTGGTCTCCGGTTTGAGCAGTTCATCAAGATTCAGCTTGGTCTTGAGTTTGCGTGCAATCGTGCGGCCGGTGCCCGGCATCAGTTGCATCAGCCCCATGGCACCGGCCGATGAGCGTACATCCTCGATAAACGCACTCTCCTGACGGGCTACGGCATAGATCCATTCCGGATCGAGGCCGTGTTTACTGGCCTCGCGCTCGATTGTTTCGCTGTGAGCGAGAGGGAAGCGGATATCGAGATCGTCAAAATGGTTCGCTCTGGCAAGGGTCAGCAGGGCACGGTCGTGCCACTGCCAGTCATCGGCCAGTTTACCGGCGATCAGGCGCTGTTGCTTATTCATCTTCGCCACCGCGTAATCCCACTCGCGGCGGGCCTCGCGGGTCAGCTTTAGGCGAAACAGCTCATGGGCACGGACCAGTGCCGGCTTGTTGGCCAGTGCATCGACTGCCTCGTCACTGATATTGAGGGGGGTGTTGTCCAGGTTGTACTCCGCGCCGGTACGATCGGCGGCAAGAAAACCATAGTAGGTACGGGAGTGGCTGAGATCCTGGTAGATGGCATTGGCCTCGAACTTCTGATCCAGCGCCTCATAGGCACGTGCCTGCCAGTAACGCCACTGGTCAGAGAGCCGTTTACGGCTGGGCAGTTTTCCAATCCATCTGAGGGTATTTCTCCAGTCGCCGCGGCGCAGCGCAGTACGTACAGCCCAGCCAGCGGTGGTGCTGGTGAGGCGATTCCCGGGCAGCAGACTAAACCAATGGAGGGCTCGGGCATCGCCATCAAAGGCGAAGTTCATCGCAACGCTCTTTTGGAGGCGGTAGCGCTGTGCCGCGCTGAAGTTATAACGCTTTGCCAGGCTGGACCACAGCTCCGCGGCGGCTACCGCATCGCGACGGGCAATGCGTATCAGGCCGTGAAGTACGAGGGTACGGTTGCGTGCGTTATCCTGTCTCAGGGCTTTCTCATTGCGGATGCGTTCGGGGTCACGGTGTACCTGTTTCCACAATTCGACCCACTGCTGCTGTTGCTTATCGAGTGGTTGTACGAGGTAGCTTGCCAGAGCGCTGTTACCGCGTTCCATGGCCAGTTCGGTGCGTCGCCAGCGCAGCGCATCAGTGATACCGCCGGCTTTGGCCCAGGCCGCAAACAGGGGGTCACAGGCTTCATTTTGTGAATAGCCAACCAACCAGAGTTTTTCGGCTCCGGCCCAGGCCGCGGCCTTGTCACCGCTGTGCAGTTGTGCCCGAAGGGCATAGCAGCGCAGTTCCGAACGGTTGCTGCCGTGATAGAAATTCAGGTACTCCTGCCAGCGCTGTTTCCTGGCCAGTTGTTTGAGCCAGGCAACTCGTAACGGCGTGGCCAGTGGGGTGTCACGGTGTTGCTCAAGAAAGGCTGTGATGGAGGCACTGTTCTGTTCACCCAGGTTATCGAGTAATTGCCAGTAGGTGAGGTAAGGATAGAGGGGATACTCTTTCAGGGTAGCGGCGGTTTTAAAAAACTGTTGCCTGTCGCCGTGCTCGAGGGCCTTTTTCGCATGGAGGAATCGACTGCGCTGTTGGTCAAGTGCTGTGGCTTCGGGTTCGCTGGCATGCAGTGGTGACAACAGCGTAGCGAATAGCATGACACTCAATGAGGTGATCGCTATGCGTTGATGCCATATCGGTGAGCGTGAATACTTAGCATCAACCGCCACTGGTGTACTCCCCCTGATCACTCGATTTAACAAAGCCCATAGCTGGCTTAATACCATTTTCAGCAAAAGATCACACCTTTTCAGACAACAGCGTCACAATTTTTGAATGTCGAGACCTTTAAGGGGTTTTATCAGTGACTCCTGACCGTTGATGCGTATCTCCAGCGCCAGCTGCATTAAACGACCGAGCTCACCCTTGGGAAACCCTTTTTTGGCGAACCACAACAGATACTCTTCGGGGAGATCAATGAGAGCCTTGCCCTGATATTTTCCGAATGGCATGGGCATGTTGGCGAGTTTAAGCAGGTCTTTCTTATCGAACATCGGTTTTCCCGTTGGCTGAATGTCATTGCGAGGAGTGAAAGCGACGCGGCAATCTTCTCCGGAGAGGTACAGGTATTGAATTGCTGTGTTATTCCCGATGCAGATTGGGCCATGGTAGCCGAAGTGGGGGAAGTCAAAAAGGGAGACGGTGGTATATGCTTGATTTAGATGAGTGGTCGTAGAGGAGGTGGTCGCGATGGATAAGGGCGTGGGTTTAAGCCGTCGCCGTCTGCTGCAGTGGCTGGCGATAATGGCTGCGGGAGTCCGGGCCGGTCCATCGGC
>JBEPXU010000287.1:0-3081 GCA_041641735.1 Ectothiorhodospiraceae bacterium | reverse complement strand
AGGCCATGCCGCTCGAGGATGCGGCGTGTCAGTGTGGCCGCCGTGAGGCTATCTTCCACATAAAGGACCCGGCCGACCACGCCGGTATTACGCTGCCAAAAAGCCTTGATGAACTGCCCGAAGGCGGGGTAACCACGGGATTTATCGAAATAATCGGTAACACCGGCATCGAAGCCTTCCTTGAGCAGGCGCTCATCGGCATCCCCGGAGATCACCACCACCGGGGTATACTGGTGCATTTTTGAATGACGCAGGCGACGGCAAAGATCCAGGCCATCCATGTCGGAAAGCATCAGCGCTGTCGTAACCAGTTCGTAACGCTGCGCTTCGAGTTTCTCCAGAGCCTCTACACCGCTTGCACAGGCGGTGATCTCGACATCATCGATCACGCCAGCCAGTACCCGGGTCACAATCTCCCGTGAAACCGCTGAACAGTCCACCACCATAATACGGCTCTGTGCCATGACTGTTCCCCCTGATTCTAGATACCCTGCAGTCGTCCCTGCTTATGTGGTTGTCATTACCATACAATGTGCATGTAAATCACCAGTTCATACTAGCACGTATAAGCCGATGACTATCAAGTGGGCTCGATGGATCGCAAATGCCTGCCCACCGCCAGCCAGGAACCACAAAGCCCCAACAACAGCCCTCCCAGCAGGAGCGCAGCGAGGGTAAACAGATCCGTTCCGCCGAGGCGAAAACTGCTGTTATAGAGGCCGGCAAGGTTGTTTACCGGTCCGGCCAGCACCCACAACGATGCCTGTACCAGCAGCAGGGCGACGAGCCCCCCCAACAGGCCGTACCAGAAACCGGTGTAGAGGAAAGGGCGACGGATAAAGGCATCGGTCCCGCCAATAAGCTTGGTGATAACAATCTCGTCACGGCGGTTCTGTATCGCCAGGCGGATGGTGTTCCCCACCACCAGCAGGACCGCCAGCGCCAGCAGGCTGGCAAGCACCCAGACCCCGCGCCGGCCAATATCCATCAGGCCATAGAGACGTTTGACCCACTGCATATCCAGCTGCGCCAAGTCCACTGTTGCCTCGCCTCGAAGCTCTTCGACCAGCGCCTGTAGCTGTGCCGGCGCCTGTTGTTGCAGCGCCGGGTGAATCACCAACACCGGTGGCAGAGGATTCTCGTCCAACGCCTTCAGTGCATCGCCAAAACCGGAAAGGCGGCGAAACTCCGCCATTGCCTGCTCCGCCGAAATATAATCGATACTGGCGATCTCGGAACGCTGCTCCAGGCGTGTCTTGAGCGCCAGGGCGTCACGCTCGCGGGTGTCCTTCTGCAGAAACAGCGAGACCTGTGCCGCGCTGTCCCAGCCGCTCAATACCGTCTGTACGTTCTTGAGCAGCACATGCAGACCGGCGGGCATGGCCAGGGCAATACCGATCACCGCTACTGTCATCAAAGTTGAGAACGGACGACGGCTCATCTGCCCCAGGGCGTAGACCAGGGTCTGGACGTGCCGCAGCAGGTAAGTACGCAACCAGCCTCCGGCGCCCTGCCTGCGCTTGTGAGCACCACGCCCACCGCCGAGTTCCTGCTGTTCGCGAAGTGTCCGGTTACGCTCCATCGCCCGCCCTCCAGTACGCATCGCCTGCCAGGGCACCATGATCCAGACTCATGACCCGGTGCGGCATGGAGCGGATCAGGGCGTGGTCATGGCTCGCCACCAGAACGCTCACACCAACACGGTTGAACTCCTCAAAGATCCCCATGATCTCCCTGGAGAGTTCCGGATCCAGATTACCGGTGGGCTCGTCGGCGAGTACCAGCGGCGGCTTGTTGACCACCGCACGGGCGATACCGACGCGCTGCTGCTCACCGCCCGAGAGGGTGATGGGATAGACTTTTTCCTTGCCCAGCAACCCCACCTTATCGAGCGAGGCACGCACCCGACGGCCGATTTCGCTGTGGTTATAACCGGCGATAATCAGCGGCAGGGCGACATTGTCGAACACCGTGCGGTCGAACAGCAGGCGGTGGTCCTGAAAGATCACCCCAATGTTACGGCGGTGATAGGGGATCTTGCGCCGGCTGAGCTTGTTGAGGTTCTGGCCATTGACGATCACCTGGCCGCCGCTCGGACGTTCGATAAGTGCGATAAGTTTAAGCAGGGTGGATTTACCCGCTCCGGAGTGACCGGTGAGAAAGGCCATCTCCCCCGGTGCGAGGTGAAAACTGACATCGCGCAACGCCTCGTACCCACCGGGGTAGCGTTTACTGACATTAGTAAATCGAATCATGCGCGATGCGTGGCTGTATGGTTATTTTTCGAACAGGGCGTCGACAAACTCGGCGGCTTCAAAGACCCGCAGGTCGTCGATGCCCTCGCCGACACCGATGAAACGGATGGGCAGGCCCATCTTCCTGGCAATGGCAAAGATAATACCGCCCTTGGCGGTGCCGTCCAACTTGGTCAGGGCGATACCGCTCACCTCCACCGCGGCGTGGAACTGCTGCGCCTGGTTGAGGGCATTCTGGCCGGTACCGGCATCGAGCACCAGCAACACCTCATGCGGTGCCGACTCATCCAGCTTGGCCATCACCCGCTTGACCTTCTTCAGCTCCTCCATCAGGTTCGACTGGGTGTGCAGGCGACCGGCGGTATCGGCGATCACCACATCGATACCCCGCGACTGGCCAGCCTGAATCGCATCAAAGATCACCGAGGCCGAATCGGCCCCGCTGTGCTGGGCAATCACCTGAATATCGTTACGCTCGCCCCACACCTGAAGCTGCTCCACCGCGGCGGCACGGAAGGTATCCCCCGCTGCCAGCATCACCGACTTGCCCTCGTTCTGCAGCCGCTTGGCCAGTTTACCGATGGTGGTGGTCTTGCCGGCACCATTGATGCCGACCACCAGAATGACAAAGGGTTGCCGGCTGCTGTCTATCTCCAGCGGTGCGCTGCAGGGCTCCAGCATTTCGTGCATATCCTCGCGCAGCGCCTGCATCAGCGCCTCGCTGTCTGCCAGTTGCTTACGGGAGACCCGCTGGGTCAAATCGTTGATAATCGTTTGCGTCGCCTCGACGCCCATATCCGCGACCAGCAGCTGGGTCTCGATCTCC
>JBEPXU010000286.1:0-3081 GCA_041641735.1 Ectothiorhodospiraceae bacterium | reverse complement strand
TACTCATCATGTGCCACCGTGACAGTCAGGGTAACATTGCCTACCTTTCGACCACCGCCCGTGACATCAGCGATCGCTTCAAGGCGGAGCAGGCGGCACAAACGGCAGCACTGCGTGAGAAGAACTTCGCCAACACCCTGATCAACAGCCTGCCCGGTATTTTCTACCTCACCAATGCCAAGGGTCAGTTGATCCGCTGGAATAGTAACCTTGAAACCACGCTCGGTTATAACGCGGCGCAACTGGCAAATAACGAACTTGCCAGCCTTATTGCAGAGGATTCAAGGTCAGAACTGGAGAACACCTGCGATACCATCATCAAACAGGGCAGTGCCTCCGTCGAGCTCGACTTTGTCGACAGCGAGGGGCAAAGCATTCCCTTCTATATCACCGGCACCCTTATCGAGCACAGCGATACCGGCAGGGCAGTCGTCGGGATCGGTATCGATATCAGCTACCGTAAAAAGCTGGAGCAGGAGCTGCAGCAACGCGCCACCACCGACCCCCTCACCGGAGCCAGCAACCGGCTGAAGATGGAAGAGTCTCTGGAACATGAACTCAATCGCAGCGAGCGTTATCACTCGCCGCTCTCTATCGCCATGTTCGATATCGACCACTTCAAAAAGGTCAACGACACCTTCGGCCATGACGTTGGCGACGACGTCCTCAAGGCGGTAGCGGGTATCGCCAAAGAACAACTACGTGAGGTAGACATCCTGTCCCGCTGGGGGGGCGAGGAGTTTATGATTATCTCTGCCGAAACCACCCTTGAGCAGATGCACAAACTGACCGAGCGTATCCGCCTCGCCATTGAAAACTATCATGGAGTCGATGGGGTAAAGGTTACGGCAAGTTTCGGTATTGGAGAGTTCCAGCACGGCGAGACGCAAAAGCAGTTACTCAAACGCGTAGACGATGCGCTCTACCTGGCCAAGGCAAGTGGTCGCAATCAGCTCAAGGTCGCCTCATAAAAGCCGCAAGGGGTAGTGGCCGAACACCCGGTCGCCGGCACTCCCTGTCTAGCTCCTCTTCGGTACACACGATTAAGCCCTCGTCGCCATCACCTCGGCGCTCCTGCACACACTCCTCACTGCCCATGGCGTAGTCGCGGCACAGCTGTGGGCGTTGCTCATAGATCGTGCAGCGCAGGGTGTTACGGTCCAGCGCTGTACACCAACCGTCCTCCTCGCGCCGCATCACCTGACCACCCCAGTCACTACTCGCGATCATCGACGGCGGCACATCCGGATCATCGAACAACAATACCTGCAAGCGACAACAACTCGCCTTGCAGGTGTTGCACTGTGCATTGCTTTTCAGCTTTGGTGACATTAATGCATGCCGCGTCGATAATTTAACAGGCGTCCCTTTTTCAGCGTCTCCCTCACCCCCTGCTGATCGGACCACTCGGTTTCCTGCTGGTAACCCAGCGCCCCCATCGCACGATTGAATTTACCATGATAGCCCCGGCCGGGATCGACGATAATCACCTCCACCTCATCATTGGCGTGACGATCGATAAAACCCGCCAGCAACTCGGGGTGCTCCGCCTCGTAGAGCAGATCGCTACCGATAATCAGATCAAACTTCTCCAGTTCCAGCTCTGTTTCATCCCAGGAGCCGATATGAAAGGGCAGGGGAGTGAGCTCGTTTAACGCCAGGTTCTCCTCGAGAAAGGTCTCGGCCAGCGGATGCATGTCGGTAGAGGTGACATCGGCGCCGGCGCGGTGAAGCACCATGCTCGAGAGCGCCAGCCCGCATCCAATCTCCAGTATGCGTTTCCCCTCGCAGGGAAAACGGCTCATGGTCTCGGCAAGGAACAGGCCGGCGGGCCAAACCAGACCGAAGATGGGCCACATGGAGGGGGGGATGTTGGCGCGCTCCGCCGTTCCGTCCGGGTCGTAATACTGCTGGCGATCCAGCAATGAGCGGATAGTGTATTCAGAATTGCCGATCGTCAGGGTCTCGAACTTGACCTGGTACTCTTGCATGGCTTGGACGTCTCATGGTCAGGCCTGTGAAAATGCTTTTCAGTTAGGCATGACGCGTCCTGTCAAAGAGGCGCTAGGCGAAGCCGAAGAGGAGTTTCCGGGCATGGGGACCGCACTGCTTGATGGCGGCCACGGGCTAGACAAAGGGCTATTATACCCTTTTTCGATAATCGCTGCCTTTTGCCGCCCTCAGCCGTGGCGCATAGCGATCCAGATGGTGTGACGCGCGCCCTTGCGCCCGGCATGGGCACGCACCGTATGCACTTCCACCTCAAAACCGGCGCTACGCAGCCGCTCGGTAAAGGTACGGTCAGGACCGGCGGACCACACCGCCAGTACACCGCCGGGCCTCATACAGTCCCAGGCGGCGGCAAGGCCGGCCCTGCCGTAGAGCCAGTCGTTCTCCCGGTGTGTCATCCCCTCCGGGCCGTTGTCCACATCAAGCAGGATCGCATCGAAGGCAGCGTGTTCACGCTTGAGAAGCCGCGCAATGTCCCCCTCACGCACCGTCACCCGTGGATCCTCAAGCGGATGTCCGGCATAACCGCCAAGGTACTCCCGGTTCCACCGCACTACCGCCGGCACCAGCTCCGCCACCGCGACCTCGGCATCCTCGCGCACATACCGAAGTGCCGCCGCCAGGGTATAACCCATGCCCAGCCCACCGACAAGGACCCGCGCCTTCTCCCGGTCTGCCACGGCGCTGCAGCCCAGTTCCGCCAGTGCCTCCTCTGATCCGAACACCCGGCTGCTCATCAGCTCCCCCTCGCCGGCAATCGCAATGGTGTGCTCCTTGCCGCGCTGGTAGAGCCGCAGCTCACCGCCGTTATTGGGGATCTCGGCGGTATCGATCAGTTTCCAGGGATTCATCAGCGGGACTCGTTCGGAAAAAGCGGCATTGTACCCCATCCTCGTAGCCCGGATGGAGCAACGCGGAATCCGGGACATCCAAGCTCCCGCCTCACCCCCCCTGGATGATGGTCCCTTCCATCCGGACTACAGCATATCGCCCGTCCACATCAAATCACCGCCGCCGTATCCTTCCCTTCGGTTTGAATCCGGCGGGCTTGGTGGCTATCCATTCGACAAA